>JAJFMG010000076.1 GCA_021772295.1 Chlamydiota bacterium
GAAGAGGTCGCTGGAGAGTACCTTCGTATCCCTCATTTTTATTACAACTTCTATGTCTACCAATATGCTACTGGCATAAGCGCGGCTCTTACACTTGTTGAAAAAGTGTTGCGAGAAGGCAGTCATGCAAGAGATGCATATCTCCAGTTTTTATCATCAGGATCGAGTAAATACCCAATCGATCTTTTAAAAATAGCGGGAGTTGATATGACAACAAGTGAACCTGTGAATACATTAATTAAGTATTTTTCAAGTTTAGTACAAGACCTGAAACAGCTTCTTAAAGAAGAGAAATCTTCTTGATTAAAATTACCATAGAACGGAATCTCGTTTGATGACTATTTTGCGTGGGTGTATTTGAGAATCGTATGGAAGATGAAAGGGCAATTAAAAAAACGTTTGTAATTAAGAATAATAAGGGGCTTCATACAAGACCTGCTACTGAACTTGTGAAATGCGCTTCTTCCTTCAGGTCTCAAGTAAAATTGCAATATCAAAATCAGACTGTAAATGCAAAAGATCTTCTCGGGATATTAATGCTTGCTGCTTCAAAAGGTGCTAAAATTTCTGTAATTGCAGAAGGTTTAGATGCAAAAGATGTGGTTTCTGCGATCATTTCTCTTTCAAAAGAAAAATTTAATATTAAGTACTAATTTTCTCGATTTATTTGACAGAGCATAACTATAAAAGTGTTTTTGAAGTGCCATTTTCATAGCCAATGATTGCCTGTTTTGCGATATTAATAAAAAGCCCAGTTTCACAAACACCAGGAATTTCGATCAATTTTTGATGTGTATCTTGTGGATCAGATAAATTTTTATGAAGAGAAATATCAAAGATGTAATTGCCATTGTCTGTTATGAAAAATTGAGAGGGGTCTTCTTTTTTTGATCGAATTTTACCTTCAAATCCAAGGGCATGTATTCGATTTATAATTCCAAGGATAGCAAAAGGTAAAATTTCTACAGGGAGAATCCCTTTACCAAGACTTTTTACAACCTTACTCTCATCCACAATAATAAGAACGTCTTTACTAAGAGTTGCTACCATTTTTTCTCTAAAGAGTGCTCCGCCTCCGCCTTTGATCATATTGCCTTTTGGGTCAATTTGATCAGCTCCATCAACAGTGATATCAACTTGCTTTACTTGATTAATATCTAGAAGGGGAATACCCCCTTTCTTTGCAAGTTCTAGAGTTTCGGTAGAGCTTGCTACGGCATGTATTTGCAAGCCATTATGTACTTTCTCAATGAGTTTTTCTAAGAAAAAAAAGACAGTACTTCCTGTTCCAAGTCCAACAATCATATTATTCTTGATATAATCTACAGCTAAGTAACCAGCAGTTTTTTTGGAATTCACATAACTCATATATACTCCTTAATTATCTTCATATTTAGAAAATATCTCTTTCAAAACAAGAATTTTCTTCAAAGGTAGCATGCATTGCGCTATTTATCGAGATATGTGATAATTTCGTTTTTTAACACGGAGAATATGATATATGTCTACTACTGAAAAGATACAGATTAAGTCGATTGGCCTGCCATGGATATGCGCAAAAAATATGGAAAAGGCAAAGGCTTTTTTTCATGAAATTCTAGGTCTCGATATTAAAGAAGAAAATCCTGAATTTGGATGGATGGAACTAGGCGCTGAAGATGGAGTTCGACTTGGCGTTGGTAAAGACGCTGATGGTTCTGAACTTTCTGCTGGTGAAAATGCAATCGTTACGATGAGGGTTGAAGACATTGTAAATGCAAAAGCTTATTTAGAAAGTAAAGATGTTAAATTTCATGGTGAAATAATGGAAATTCCAACCATTATAAAAATGGCTCTTTTTACTGATCCAGATGGAAATAAGTTCCAACTCATACAATTATTGGAAAATCACAAATAGATAGAAAGTAAGTGCCTTTTTTATGTCAGATAACTACAGCCAAGATCTTGCACCTGAGAGTGATCGAACAAAGAGAACTCGAGAAAAATTAAAAAGGCATCTACAATCCATTGATGAAAATGTAACGGGTTATGCACTTACTCGAAAAACAAAAGAAATTCATAGGTGGATTTCTAGGCATGCCTCAACTCGAGTAACGCTAAAATCCAAAGCGATTTGTCTATTCGATGAAAACAAAAATGCGGCAAAACTCAGCCAGAGAGTATCTTCTTTGCTTGTAAAAATTAGAGACTCAATTAATGTCCCCCTCGATGGAGAAAAATAGTGAATGTAATTGAAGAGTTAAGAAAACGAGGCTTTATTGATGCTATTACAAGTGAAGATCTTGTTAAAAAAGTAGAAAGCCCCATTTCGTTTTATATTGGTTTTGATCCAACATCTGATAGCTTACATATCGGTAATCTTGTTGGAATTATGGCGCTCTGCTGGTTTCAAAAATTTGGGCATAATGGAATTGGATTACTTGGTGGCGCCACTGCAAGGATCGGTGATCCATCAGGAAAAAGTGTTGAAAGACCCCTTCTTTCAGAGGATGCTCTTGCAACAAATGTTACAGCACTTGAAAAACAACTTCGCTCAATATTAGAGAAGGGGTCTTTGCAAAAACCTCCAAAATTTCTAAATAATGATTCCTGGTTTAAAGGGTACTCTTTTATTGAGTTTCTAAGAGATATAGGCAGACACTTTCGAATGGGAAGTATGCTCGCAAAAGATAGCGTTAAAACAAGACTGCATTCTGATGAGGGGATTAGCTTTACTGAATTTTCTTATCAGGTTTTGCAAGGATATGACTTTTGCCATCTGAATGAATCTATGGAAGTTGAATTACAACTTGGTGGGTCTGATCAATGGGGAAATATTACAGCTGGAATTGAGATTACACGTAAATTGCGCTCAAAGTCTGTATATGGCATGACATTTCCGCTTCTTGTTAGGTCTGATGGGAAGAAATTTGGTAAAACAGAAGGGGGCGCTGTATGGCTTTCAAAGGAAAAAACATCTCCCTATCAGTTTTATCAATATCTGATTCGTATACCTGATAGTGATGTTATCAAAATGATGAGAATGCTTACATTTATGGAAATGGATGAAATACTCGAATATGAAGAGAAACTTAACAATAATTTGCTGAAACCTAATGAAGCGCAAGGAAGGCTGGCGACAGAAGTAACTTTATTTGTGCATGGTGAAAAAGAACTTGCTAAAGCCATTTCTGTGACAAAAGCACTCTCGCCTGGTTCGGATGCGACGCTCGATGGGGAAATTTTGGAAGCTGTTAGAAATGACATGCCAAATATTTCTCTTTCTAAAGATGAGTTGCTTGGATCAAATCTTACTGAAGTATTTGTTAAAACAAAGCTATTGCAAAGCAAAGGAGAGGCAAATAGGCTTATTAAAAATGGTGGCGCCTATTTGAATAATTCTAAGGTTGTAGATGGAAATTATTCATTGAGTGCAAACGATTTAATAGACCAAAAGTTTGTGTTGCTTGGATCTGGGAAGAAAAAAAAGCTACTTGTAATCGTATGTTAAAGGGTATTTTGATTTTTTTTGTGAAGAAGTAAAAAAGTACTTGTCTGAAAATCAACATGATAGAACAATGAGCCATTAGAAGCTCTTAGTTTCTAGGTCTTCTTTTACACAGATTCTTTCAAAGGAGCAAAAGAACATGTCAACGGTTACCAAAAAAAAGTTAATACACTTAATTTCGCAAAAGCGCGGTCTGCATCCAACTGATGTAAGAAATATCATTCAAACTTTCTTAGATACAATGACAGATTGTTTATCGGAGGGAGAAAGGCTGGAGTTCCGTGATTTTGGAGTATTTGAAGTGGTCAAAAGAAAACAAAAAATCGGAAGAAATCCCAAAAATGCATCTGTGCCGATTGTAATTCCAGAAAGACTTGCTGTGAAGTTCACTCCTGGTAAAAAAATGCGTGAAATGATCGAGAAACAACCGGCTACTACTTAAACAAAGGCTTTATGTCTGAATCAACCTGCGAGTTAGAGAAAAACCTTCCGCTTTGGGAACTTGAGAAAAGTTATTTAGGGCGGAAGCCATTTTCCTCTATGAATTCTTCTTCGTATTGTGAGAATTCACTTTTTCGTTCTGCAGCGGTAAAAAGTCTTCAAGACAGAGAGTCTTTTGAGGCTTTTTTTAAAAGTGAACTTACATCACTTGAACAATCCTCTTTTACTACTCACAAGGATTTAGCAAGTGCTTTTCAAAAACTTACCATAATTTTGATCATTGGTTCTCATTTTTCCATACACGATTACTATAGAGACCGGCTTATTTTACTTCTTACAGTTTGGAAGAAAAACCAGTTTTTAGAGAATGATCAATTAATCAATGCTTTGCACTCTCTTTGCTCTTTTTTTGTATGTTTTGAAAGCGCAACATATTCTTTGCATCAATTTGATTTTGGAGGAACTTTACCTCAATGGGGTTACCAAAATAATGAATTAAATCTTTTTTTACCTGAGCAGTGTTCAGAGATTGCTATCATTTCTTCAATACTTGCTTTTTTACAAAAGGATAAAGACCTTTATTTCTCTTCAATGAAACTTGTAGAGTTTCATCTTCATCTTCTCGATGCTAGAAAAAAGCCGATTAAAGCGATGTTTACAAAAGAGTCTAATTATTCTTCTGTAAAGGAGCAGCTTGTATCGACTCTTTTGAAAGCTATTCTTTCGAAAGATTTTTATGATGTGGATATAGTGTCTATTGCATCGCAAGAATGTTTTTATTCGATGTATTTGGAGTGTTTAAAAAGTATTCTTTTTCCACTTTTAAAAGAGTCATCTTGGAGTTACAAACCTCAAATTTTACTCCAAAACCATAAACTTGGTTTTGCGGTATATGAGCATAATGACTTTAGCGCATTTGCAACTCTTTGCGGCAATAACTCAGGACTTGGTTCAATATCAAAGGGAGATGCGCAGATCATTACCTTTGCTCCTCAAAAGGCACCACTCTACGATATGTCTTCGTTTGGGATAATGAGAACTTTGGATATCGAAAATGAGGGCCTAGATGACATTGAGTGTATTCAAGATAACAAATCTCTGTTTTTTCAAGGATGGGCAAGATGTTTTTCATCAAATACTGAATCTCAGGGTTCACTTGAGGATAGATGGCTGCAGCTAACTACTGATGTTAAAAAGGATCGGTGTAGTCTCAAATTACGTTTTTATGACAATGTGTCCTTTGATGGTTATTATGTTAGCTTTTATGTCAAAGCTGACACAATTATGTTAGATGGTGGCTCTGCTGTAAAGGGTGGGTTAGACTCATATTCAGGTAACTATACTCATCTGGCCCTTAATACAAGCGAGTCTACATTGCATATAAAATCTTTGTTTGAACCAGATGTCAAAATTATACCTCTGTCAGGAGAGAGTGCTTTTTACGGTGCTGATTTCCTTGTTTCATATAAAATCAATTTGAATATGCCTGAATTCAAATGGGATATTTACTGATTACGTCTTTCCAACAGAGAAAGGATGTCCCTTCTACAAACTTATAGTGATTTAGTCAATACCGGTTTATGTCAATGGGTGGAGAAATTTAACATCATCTTTGTGTAAATCTATACGCTAAAGAAAGGAGAGAATTACGATCATCTTCACACAAAGACGTTCGCTTGGTCTCAATGAAAAAAGTTATTTACCCTCTTCGTGTACTGAGATAATTAGTGAGATTTAATTCATAAATATCTAATTATAAGGCGAAAGCGTGGTTTAATTGGATTGGGGAATTTCGAAAATACAAGAGATGTAATTATTCTAACTCAAATTAAACCAATTATTTATATTTTTTGATGTCTGTGAATGCTTATATATGTTGAATCACATTGCTTTTTTAATAAAATTGTATTATAATTGGTCATTGCTTCAACTAATCAAATTGTTGAAAAAATACCCTATATTGGATGATACTCGCAATTTAGGTTCTACACGCACAAAGGAAGTTGATTTTGAAAGCACCCAAAGTAATTATTATAGGTTC
>JAJFMG010000077.1 GCA_021772295.1 Chlamydiota bacterium
AGATGGTAATCCTTATGGTTTCACAGAGGGACTTATCTTTTCTTTCCCTTGCAAACGAAAAGGAAATGGAGAAATCGAAATTGTTTCTTCATTTATATTGGATGCATTTATGAAAGAAAAAATTGCAAATACAGAAAAAGAGCTTATACAAGAAAAAGAAATGGTTGCCCATTTGTTAACCTAAAAAAGGAAGTTTTGGCGTGAAGGAAATATTATTTGAGATTACTGATGAGAATCTAGAAACTGGCCTTAGAGGTTATCCTGTAGGCTATTGTACAACTTCTTATGTTGATCCAATTAAAGGTCTTTTTTATAGAGGGAAACCTGTTTCAGAACTTTGTTCATATCAACCGGAAGAGGTGATGTATCTGCTTCTAAATGGAATGGAAGGATCTTCTTCAGATATCGAGGCTTTTTCGAAGGAGCTAAAGCAGAGGGCAAAACTTGATCCTAAAGTGGTAGATGCTATTTACAAGCTGCCACGAGAAGGACATCCCATGAAGTTATTTTCAAGTGCTATACTTATTCTTGGTATGATCGAAGGCAAAAATGACTACAAGATGGATGCTATCAATTTAATTGCAAAAATCCCTCATCTTTTAGCCTGCGTTGTCAATCATCACGCAGGGTGGGGGCAAACGCAAGATCCTCAGGAAGATTTAAGTTACATGGGGAACTTTACACAGATGCTAAAAGTTCCAGATGTAGATAAAAAAGTTCTTGGAGAACTTTTTAGACTCTTTAATATATTGCATTATGATCATGGGGGAGGAAACCTCTCTGCATTTGTTGGAAAAGCGGTAGCATCAGGCTTAGAAGATATGTATGGGTCTATTTGCGCATCACTATGCGCCCTAGCAGGTCCTCGTCATGGCAGAGCAAACCAAGATTGTTTAGTGTTTGTAAAAAAGATTTTAGAGGAAGTTGGCTCACATCCCACAAAAGAAATGCTGGATGCACATGTGCGTAAAATGCTCGATAACAAAGAGCTTATCTTTGGTTTTGGTCATGCTGTTCTTCGCGCAGAAGATGCAAGAGCTACCATTTTGTATGAGTTTGCTCAGAAAAACTTTGCTTCAGACCCACTTGTTGAGCTCGCTCTTATGCTAAGAGATGTCGTCCCTAAAGTATTAAAGGAAAATCCAAAGATTTCAAATCCTTATCCCAACGTGGATGCGATTTCAGGAATTGTGCTGACAGCTGCAAATTTTGCATATCCAGAGTATTATACAACTCTTTTTGGGCTTTCGAGATCTGTTGGTATTGCTACGCAGATTGTATATGAAAGATGCACTGCTCGAAATAAAAAAGGAACACCGATTGTACGTCCTAAATACATTTATAAAGGCTCTTAAGTCCTGATGAAAATAGCTGTAATTGGCGCTGGATTTTCTGGGCTTTCAACTTCCTTGTTTCTCTCGCAAGAAAAAGGTGTTGATATTGATGTATTCTATACAAAAAACGAATCTGAATGCGCCTCTAGAGTTTCTGCTGGATTAATGCATCCCTATATTGGAAAAAGTGCTAAACGAAGTTTGTTTGCAACTGAAGGTATGCAAAAAACAAAGCAGCTAATAGCTCTTGCTGAAAACGAACTTGGAGAAAAAGTTGCAGATACCTCTGGAGTTTTTCGAATAGCTCTGAATGCTGAAGTAAGCCAAACTTTGGATGGATATACAAAAGAGTACTCGGATGTTGAAAAGATAGATCCAAAAACAGTTCCCTTTTTGCATAAAGAAGTCTATGGGGCTTACTTCATTAGAGATGGCGTCACGCTCTTTCCAGAAAAGTATCTTGATGGACTTATAACGGTATGTAAAAAAAGGGGGGTAACTTTTATTGAAAAAAAGATATCTGATCTAGAAAGTCTTTCTGAGTATGATCAAATTTTAGTTGCAACTGGGTCTCAAATACAGCAACTATTGCCGCAGATTAGTCTTCCTATTAAATTGATGAAAGGTCAAGTGCTCCAGTGCAAATTACCAGTTGGAATGGCTCTTAGTAAAAGCATTGTTGGATATGGATATATGGCTGTATCTGCAGATCCTAAATATTGCTATTTAGGATCTACCTATGAAAGAGATGTTACACATGAAAAAGATATGAGCCTTGCAAAGTCACTTATTTTTGGAAAATTACAAGAGTATCTGACTCTTCCCGATGGGCTAGAGGTTACTAAATGTTCTATGGGGGTTAGAGCTCTTCGAAAAGGACATTATCTACCGTTAGTTGGAAGAGTTGGAAATACCTGGTTTGTAACTGCAATGGGATCAAGAGGATTGCTATATCATGCTCTTGTCGCAGAAAAAGTGAGTAATGCTATACTGACTAACTCAGAAGAAAAGATTCCCAAGCAAATGAGATGGATCCCATGAAAACAAAAGCAAAATTGATTTTTTTAGGAACAGGAGGCTCCCTTGGCGTGCCAGTTCCATGTTGCCCCTGCTCAGTTTGTAATTCTACATCTACTTATAATCAGAGATCCAGACCATCGGCTGTACTTCAAATCGAAGACAAAAATTTCTTAATTGATGCAGGATCAGATCTTCGCAGCCAAGTTCTAAGAGAAAAAATTACAACTCTTGAAGGTGTTATTTTAACGCATACCCATCACGATCATGCAAGCGGATTTGATGATTTAAGGGCTTTTTATTTTCATCAGAAAAAGCCTGTTGATGTTTTACTCTCCAAAGAATCTTACATAGATTTCGAAGATCGATATCACTACTTAGTAAAACAAAAAAAAGAATATCCGTCGAAATTTTCTTTCAAAATATTGGAAGACGATTTTGGAAAGACCTCTTTTAAAGGGTTATCGATTTCACATGTGAGTTACTTGCAGGCTAATATGAAAGTTTTAGGTCTTCGATCAGGCAGCTTTGCTTATATCACAGATATTAAGGAATACACTTCGCAAATTATTGATGCGCTGCAGGGGGTAGAAACTCTTGTTGTAAGTGCACTTAGATATAGTGAATCCCCGGTTCATTTAAGTATTGATGATGCTATTATCTTTTCTCAAAAGGTAGGAGCTCGTAATACATATTTTACTCATATTGCGCATGACGTTGATCATGAAACGGTGTCTATGAATCTGCCAAATAATGTATATCTAGCCTATGACGGTCAAACTATTGATGTGGAGGTCGATTTTGGAAGCTAAAGAAGACAAACTATATGAAGATATTCGCTATGAACTTCAAGATTTAAAAACAGTTCTGCTTGTGGGTGTTTATTTCTATACAAAAGATAAAGAGCTTTGCCTGCAGCATCTTGAAGAACTTGGATCTCTTTCTGAAACATATGGCTTTAATGTTCTTGAAACAATTACGTGTCCTCTAAAGAAAATTGATAGTAAAACATACATTGGAAAAGGAAAGTTAGAAGAGATTGGACAAAGGGCCAAAGAGATTGGCGCTGATGTTATTATTTTCGATGAAGAAATATCTCCTAATCAGCAACGAAACCTAGAAAAAATTCTAAAACAGCCCATAATCGATCGAACTGAGCTGATTTTAGAGGTTTTTTCACAAAGAGCCAAAAGTAAAGAAGCTGCTTTACAAATCGAGCTTGCCAAATCTGAGTATCAATTGCCTAGGCTTAAAAGGCTATGGACGCATCTTTCTAGACAAACTTCTGGAGGAAAAGGTTTTACAAAGGGGGAAGGGGAAAGACAAATCGAGCTTGATCGGAGGATGATTCGAGCGCGCATATCAAGGCTTAGATCAGAACTTAAAGAAGTAAGAAAGCAAAGAGGTTTGCAAAGACATGCTCGAAAAAGATCGGGAACCCCTACCTTTGCAATTATTGGGTATACTAACTCTGGCAAATCAACCCTGTTAAATGCTTTAACAGATGCAGATATACTAGCAGAAGATAAACTCTTTGCAACGCTTGATACGACCACAAGAAAATTTACACTTCCGAATCATCAAAAAATTCTACTCATTGATACAGTAGGTTTTATCAGAAAAATTCCACATAATCTCGTAGAAGCTTTTAAAAGCACTCTGGAAGAGGCCGCCTATACTGATGTTTTGCTTCATTTGATTGATGTGTCTCATCCGATGGCAATGGAGCAAGCGGAGACCACTCATCAAGTTTTACAAGAACTTAATATTACAGATCTTCCGATGATTACCCTTCTGAACAAAGTTGATCTGTTAGATGATCCAAGTATTTTAACTAAGTTTAGGGTGAAATATCAAAATACTGTAGAGGTTTCCGCTCTCAATAGAACAGGGTTTGATCTTCTTGGTGAGAAAATTATGGAAGTTATCTCCTTTTTAAGAAAAATCGTAAAACTCAAAATACCTCAATCTCACTATGACTTAGTGAGTGAACTAATTAGAGATGGAAAGGTAATTAGTTCCGATTATGAAGGTAACTATGTTCTTTTAGAGGTTGAAATTCCAGGTCGCCTCGAAAAAAAGGTAGCACCTTTTTTACAGGGTTAAAAGTTGATCTTTACAAGATCAATGACACCTGTTGATAGCATATTAATAGCGATTAAAATCACAAGCATGCCTCCGAATCTTTCGCAGGCAATCATTCCTCGCTCACCTAGCGCATATTTTATATAACGAGCACAGAAGATAATAATCAAAGATGGAATCCAAGCAGCTAAAATGCATAAACACATGATCCAATCATTTTGTACTTTTTGTGAAAACACCATAACGGATGTAATAGCACCAGGTCCCGCTATTGTTGGAATCGCAAGAGGTATAATAATAGGCTCATGTTTTGGGGCTTTTTCATTGTCATGTTTTGGGAAAATCATCATCAAAGCCACAATAAATAGTAAGACCCCTCCTGCGATTGCAATGATTGGCCTGGATATCCCAAGAGCTAGCAGAATATCATCACCGAAAAATGTAAAAAGAATCAAAACCACAAGTGCTATGATAAATTCTCTTAAAACAATCATTCGTTGATGTTTTATTTCATATGGAGAAAGAAGGGATAAAAAAAGAGGAATATTTCCAATTACATTAATGACTAAAAAAAGAGGAATAATAACAGATTTAAACGTTGACTGTAGCATGACTTTCCTAAGTTTTTTTTAGGGATGTTAGCAAAGGATTACAAATAAAGTAACCTAGAAAATCCTAGGGAGTTGTCTGGGTCATTGACCACCTTTTTGGTTCTACAGATAGCGGCGTAGAAAGCTGCGCTGTATGAGTCAAAATATCATAAAATTGTACATTGATCGTAGATTCTGAATCAGGATTAAATGCAAAGTATGTTGTCGTTGATCCATTATTAAACGCTGCAGAAAAAAACATGGTAGAAGATGGGTTTGTTACTGACTTGGCATATAAAGACCAATCAGGGGTTCCATATTCATCCATTGTGTGCAGAAACTGCAAGGTATCTGGAAATCCCTGAGAGGGATCATTATATTGAGTACTAAGTCCAAATGGCGGGGTATTTCCATTTATTGCAATTAAATCTATGTATTGTTGGAGCGGGGTCTTACTTGTGGATGTTCCATAACCTTGCGTAGATCCCCCAAGACTGCCTAGCATATTCATGTTGGCATAATAGCTAACCTGCCAGCAATCATTTGCAGTTGATGCAATAAGCGTATCAAAATCTGCAGTTTGCCAAGATTCATTCCATGCGTTGAGATAGTTGGTAGAACCTCCAAACACAGTTCCTCTACCAATTGCCATAGTCCATGGCGTACATGGAAAGGCATTAATGAAAAGCACATTTGGTGGAGTTTGTCCAAAGTCAGTCGAGTAATTTAGCGTGGATTGACTAAGCTTGGGATATCCAGAAGCGCTTGCGCTTCCACCTGTTTGTTGTGGAATTGTCATATCCCAAAAACTTTTTCCATCATATGTCACATTTGTAGTAGCTGCAACAGGAACAAAGGATAAAGAATTTCCAGGTTTCAAATTTAAGTTCTTGTCGTAGAAATACAAATCTGCAGCGTAGGTCGCTGTTGTATATAAATAGATTCCAAGTTGCGCTATATCGAGGCGTCCTGTTGCCATTCCCCATAAAATAATGGATGCATAGGCTTGATTTGCTTCTTGAATTGAATTTTCATTATGACCAGAGCCACCTGCTAGGGTTGCTTGCAGACCATCTGCCCAGCCGTGGCCGGCCCACTGATCAAAAAATTGCATTTTAGCAAAACTCATACCAGATACATTCCAAAATGAGGTCACGGATGAATCATAAGCTAGATCCATTACAAGTTGATCAATACATACTCCATAGTTTCCCTGATTGAAAATTCCAATTCCAGTTCGTGGTGTTTTGGGTTTTTCTGCTCCATCGAATAGGGTTAGCAATGCAGCTGTTGATATCCAGTAACCATATTGGTAGTGATGATCATTCATCATAGAAGATACTCCAAATGCTTGCCATAAATTGCCTGGGGAATCAATGCCTGGATGGGTGGGTGGATGCAATGTAGTACTTGGCCAGATCCCCATATTGGTTCCGGTGTTCACACTTGGCGCTGCAGATGTTGGATACAAATTCACTGTATGTGCGTCTTTGTCATAAAACCCAAAGTGATCTAATGAAAATCCCGTTTTTTGAGAGCCCATCAGAAAGGGCGTTGAAATTGGAGTTTTTTGGAAATACCCTTCCAATGTTTTTGTTTTCAGATTCATTGTCCCAGCAATTGCACCTGCTAGACTTGCAACAGATGACTTAAGTGACTTAGTAATACTACCACCTGGTCTGTCTGGTAAATCGGGTCTGTTATTATACTGAGCTTCAGTCCAAGGTAGAGATCCTTCTGATTCTTGTAGTTGAATCATTTGTAAAAGAGTGCCCAGTTGTTTGGAATTCATAGAAAGGGATTTACCAACGTCATAAATACCTTTATTTAAAGTTGCATATGCTGTGTTCCAAGGTGCAAAAGCTGTATTTACATTTGTAATATATTGATTATCAACAAGATCAAAGAGATACTGTCCTATAGTTGAAGAAACTCCACTTGCAGATGTGAAGGTGGTATCCCAGTTGGGGGTAGGCATCGAAGGTAAGAAGTTATTAAAAATATAGTTTGTAACGAAAGTAGTTCCTTGGATTGTTTTTAAATTTCCACGGATACTCCAATAATTTAAGGTGGGTGTTGTACTTGGCGCAAAATCTGTGGAGCCATTGAGGTCAAGGACTGTTGGCATAACACCGGATGCATATGAGACGTCTTGATATTGGTGAGGCTGCAGAGCCAATACAGTTTCTGTAGAAGATACCATTGAAGGGTCATTATAGGGATTCTCTAAGGTAACATCAAAGGTTGTTTCAACCATGTACATATCTGTTACGGTATAGCTCACAGCTGTGTTTGTGAAGAAGTTAAATGCAATTTCCCCAAGTTCTTTGGCGTACGTATCAGCCGATGTTCCTACAGCTGTAGCGTATGTCTCTGATGCAGTTGGATAAGCCATAACGGTTGGAATTTGCGCAATGACAAACCAGTTTTTGGATTTACCTTTGTTGTTAAATTCAAGTACATTATTGGTAGTCCCTGCAAAACCACTATTAAGAGTTGCTTCATCAGTTTTGAAAAAAACGGCCCAAGTTGTAAAATTATCCTGCATTTCAGAATCGTTTAAAGAGCCAGCTCCTGCAAATAGACCTGGGTTATTTTGGTTGCCAGCGATAAGTGCGTAACTGACATTAGATACACCGGGCACGGGGGCTGCTGCTGTGGTTGCAATCTTTCCACCTGTAGCTCCACTGCCCTGCATATTGTTTTGGACAACTACAAACCTTGTTCCAAGTGATTCACAGAAAATAAAAGGGGAGCCTTGCGCAATGGTTGTTTTAAGGTACTTTCCACTGCCTGTATCACTAAATGCAGAGTATACATAGGGTTTACTTGGATCTTGAAAAATGATATCAGCATCAAAGTCACCCATTCTGTCAATGAGAAGTCCATCTGGCGCCCAGATTGCAGGTACTGGATCAGTGTCATTCGATGGGGCACTTTTTACAGGAATTAATAAAATATTATTAATGGCATCAGCTTTAAGCTGCATGGGGGCTATGTCCCATGCAGAGCTTGCTGAACCACAAGTAGTATCATATGAGGCATCTTCTTGCAGATAGGGAAATGTAGTGGTGATTCGAACCCCTCTTCCTGTTGCAGAAACAGGTGGAGGTGTTGAGTGTGGACATGGATTGGGGGTGTTGGGTGGGTTTGTATACATCAAGATAATGGGATCAGCCCAAGCAGGGTGTTGCTCTAGAATTTGATTTGCCCATCCATCGCAATAAATATTATAATCAGTCTCAGTTGCGCCCGTTCCCCAAAGCATACCTCCAAGCCAGGATCTAGTTCGAAATGGAGATTGTAGTGCATTAGGGTTTTGGGAAGGTGTGGTAGTACTTACCTTTTCTGGAGCTGCGGTTAGGGGATTAAATGTATCATCGATGTTATCCGTTTGGAAAAAACCCAGACCTGCTGAAATAGGATTTTTTGCATGTATATAACTGGATGAAATAAGAAGTGTTAGAAATATGAAATATTTTTTTCGCATACTTTCCCTCAATTATTTTTTGAAAGACACTAGCAAAACAAAGGTAAAAATTGAATTATTATTTACAAAGGGAAGATCATTCCCAAATAAGGCAGCTTGCTTGCATATGAGCCTCCATGGCATAATAACTCGCAAATCATTACTATTTTAGAAAAATGTCAAATACAAAAAGATATAAGTTAGCAACTCTTGGCTGTAGAACCAATCAGTATGAATCGCAAGCCTATGCTGATCAATTATCCTCTCTTGGATACCAAGAGGCAAAAGAGGGCGAATTTGCTGATATCTGTATTGTAAATACTTGCACAGTAACTGAAAATGCAGACAAAAAAAGTCTTTATCAAATACGTAGACTAGCTAAAGAAAATAGAGGTTCGAAACTACTTGTTACTGGGTGCTTAGCAGAAAGAGAGAAAAAAAAGATTGAAGCGCTAGATGGAGTGGATTTTGTTGTTCCAAATAAGGATAAAGAGGCTCTTTTATCAAATGTAATCACTGATGATTTACCTGAATTTTCTATTAAGAGATTTGAAGCGCATACAAGAGCGTTTGTGAAAATCCAGGATGGGTGTAATTCCTACTGTAGTTATTGTATTATTCCCTTTGTACGAGGAAGATCTAGATCTAAAACGCTTTCTCAAATTGTTTCTGAGATTAAGAGTCTTGTTGAGAATGGTTATCGAGAAGTTGTACTTACCGGTATTAACATTGGTGACTTTGATGGGAATGAGTCGCCTCCTAAAAGACTATCTGATTTGATCTATGCCGTTGATAATATTCCTGGCTTAGAGAGAATTCGAATATCATCGATTGACCCAGACGAGGTAGATGATGATTTAATTGATGCTATCAATTCTGCAAAACACACTTGCGCTTCAATGCATTTAGTACTCCAAGCTGGATCTAATCTCACTTTAAAAAGGATGAATCGCAAATATACTAAAAAAGATTTTTTTTATGCAGCAAACCGCTTGCTTGTTGCGAATCCTGATTTTACGTTTACCACAGATGTAATTGTGGGTTTCCCAGGTGAAACCGAAGAAGATTTCTTAGAGACCATGGACGTTGTGCAAAAAGTGCGTTTTTCTAAAGTACATATTTTCCCATATAGTGATCGTCCAAAAACTAGAGCATCACGTATGCCTGATAAAATTGAAGGACCTCTTATGACTGAGCGAAAAAAGAGACTACTTGTGCATGCGCAGCAAACAGCTCGTAGACTCAGAGAAACATATGTAGGTAAATCAATGAAGGTACTTCTTGAAGGATTGGATCCGAGTAGAGATGGATATATCATGGGGCATACAGATAACTTTTTAGAAGTAAGTATCCCTAAAGGTAGTTTTAGATCGAATGATATTGTAGATGTGAAGCTAGTTTCGAATGAGCCTGATGTGTTACTTGGAAAAATATGCGAATAAAAATAGATCAGAAGTACGCTCCATTTACTCATTTGCCAGGATCCTTTGTAATGATCCCCAAGAGCATGTATCGCATGCAAGTGTTTCCGACTAAACTTTGTTTAGAACATGTTGATACCAAAAAAGTTACAGAAATAGATATCCAGATTACTGGGCCTATCAAAAATTTTATAGTAATCTGTGATTTAGAAAAAGGAAACCTTCGTATTTCAGGAACTGCCTTAGAGGGCTATTTTTATTATACTATTTTTGCAACTGAAGAAAGCATTGATTTACATGTGAAGAGATGCTCAAAAGAGGGTATGACTTTTCGTATTGGCGCAAAGAAGCATCTCCTTAGATTAAAAGAGACTCATTCAATCATAAAGGAAAAGTCTTCGTTATTGATTGTAACCAAGGAAAGAATTTCATTTGGAAACTACAAACAGCAAGACTTTGATAAAATCAAATCTAGACAAGACATTTCTGAAATTATACCTCTTATCATGTTCTATGAGAGATATCTTCCTAAAGAGATTGAAGCATCTGCAGTTTCTATCCCGCTTCTTGTTGAATTAGAAAAATTAATGGTATCAAGGAATCGAATTCAATTAGAGCAAGCAATTCTAAATGTTTTTAATGTTCATTTCGATGGTATATTGACATGTAGTTTTTCTGATAAGAATTATTTAGGATTAATATCTTCTATTAATTCGAAAGAAAACAATACCCTTATCATTTTAAAAAAGTTTATCGACCTTCTAAAAAAACTTTTTTTTCATGTAGAGGGAATAAATATTAGTATCTTGCCACTGCTGCCTGTGTGCTTGCATGCTGGTCGGTATACAGGAATAAGGTCTGGAGATGTTTTTGCAAGTATTGAATGGTCCAAAAAGCAAATTAAAAAAGTTGAGCTTTCTTCCATAGCTCTGAGTAATTTTAATCTGCATCTTCAAAAAGAGATCAAATCATATCGTGTTCGAAAGAACACAAAAGAAAAAGGGCAAAGAGTAAAAGCTACTGAATCACTTACGATTCCAAACAAGCAGATTCTTTACCTAGATCAATTTGAGAAATAAACCAATTTTTCTTAGACCCAGATAATTGCTTTAAATACTTGCTTGGGATTTCCTGCGATAAGTTGATAAAACGTTAATACCTTGGAAATAGCTTCTAGCAAGATAATAAATTCCAGCTGCTGCTCACAGCTGTGCCAGATATATAATGCCACCTTGCGTTCCGGATTCTATTCTATAGGGGACATATGCAATCAAGTAGGGCTAGTAATATTCAGAAACTTAGTTACACTTTGAATTAAGCTTTGTTCTGATGGATTTTCTTGACACTCATCTAAAATTTCTTCACTCTCATTTACTTCTTGTTCAACTTCATTCGAATTAAATATTTTAGATGCTAAGAAAGTAATACTCATGATTCCAATTGCTAAATATGTGTGAGTTATCGCTGCATTAACAAGAAGTGTGGTTAGAAAAAGAGTTCCAAGGGCAAAAATAAAGGGCTCAGCAACTTCTTTAATTTTGGATGCATTTTCATACAAATAATTTGTAATCGAAGAAAAATCAAAATAGGACATTTCAACGGGTTCTTCTGCAGATCTTGGGCTGACCGTCGCCATAATTAATACCTCTTTTAGCAAAGACATTAGAAAAAAAGATGTAATATATCAAGAATATTCTTGAGTTTTTGAGCAGAAACTTTGCAAAAAAACGCTTTAGGTACTACGTTGTGATCAAAAACCAAATGAAAATTATGACCTTTGATTTTGAACAAAACGCGACATTACTGATGCAAGGAATACATCCTGATCCGCATTCCTATTTAGGAGTTAACCAGGGTGCAATCTATCTTCATAGACCGGGTCATAATCACACGAGTATTTTACTTGGTTTAAAGGAAGTTTCAGCTTGTAAAACATCACATGATGGAATTTTTAAAGTAGAGTTAAACGATAAAAATTTACTCCCTACATATAAAGTTAAATTCGATAGTTGGGAAATAGATCCCTACTGCTTTGGACCCTCTTTTGAAAAAGAGGAAGCTGAGTTATTTCAAAGTGGGAAACATTTTCAATTATATGACTTTTTAGGTAGTCATCAATTAGAGCTCAATGGACAGATTGGTTATCGTTTTCTTGTGTGGGCTCCAAATGCAAAAGGTGTGTCATTAGCATTAGAGCGCCATGATTTTGATCCTTATCTTTTTCCTATGCGAAACAATCCGGAGTTTGGGATTTGGGAAATTTTTATTCCAGGTCTCAAAGAGTCTAGCTGCTACAAATATGCTATCTTTAGCAAAGAAAACACCTTTCAACTTAAAGCGGATCCATTTGCAAATTATGCCCAAATGCGACCTGAATTTGGATCAGTCACATACAATATTAACCACGTTTGGAAAGATGCAAACTGGATAAAAAAAAGAGAAGAATACAAAGTTAAAACAAGTCCCTTAAATGTTTATGAGGTGCATCTGGGTTCTTGGCAAAGAGATAATGGATCGTTTTTAAACTATCAAAAAATAGGTGCTAAGCTCGCATCTTATTGTAAGAAAATGCGTTATACCCATGTAGAATTACTTCCAATAACGGAGCATCCTCTTGATGAATCCTGGGGATACCAAGTAACGGGATATTTTGCGCCAACATCTAGATTTGGAACGCCACAAGATTTTCAAGAAATGATAGAGATACTTCATGAAAATCAAATTGGTGTGATTCTAGATTTTGTACCAGGGCATTTTCCCATGGATTTATTCTCTCTGGCTCAGTTTGATGGATCATACCTATATGAGCATGAGGATAAAAGACTTAGATTTCATCCTGAATGGAATACACTTATTTTTGATTATGGTAAATCTCAAGTTAGAAATTTTCTGATCGCAAGTGCTCTTTTTTGGATCGAGAAGATGCATGTGGATGGGCTACGTATCGATGCTGTTTATTCAATGCTTTATTTGGATTACGCTAGAAAAAAAGAAGAGTGGATTCCCAATCGATTCGGGGGAAGAGAAAATCTTGATGCGATTGCTTTTCTACAAGAATTAAATCAAGTTATTCATCACAAACACAGTGGCGTAATTACGATCGCAGAGGATTGTTCAACGCATCCAGGAATTACTACTTTGGTTGAAGAGAAGGGCTTAGGTTTTGATTTAAAATGGAATATGGGATGGTCGCACGATACACTTCGTTTTTTTGTTAAAAAGGAGACTCATCGCTTCGAAGGATTTAAAGACATCACTCACGCCATTTGTTATTATTACAGTGAGAATCACCTCTCAATTTTATCACATGATGAGGTAGGCAATCACCTTCATCATTTAATTACACGTATGCCAGGAAGTGATTTTGAAAAGTTTGCAAATATGAGGCTCTTACTTAGCTTCCAAATGTGTCACCCCGGTAAAAAGGGGACTTTTATGGGGATTGAATTCGCGCATGTTGATAGTTGGAATTGTGTAGGAGAACTTTCCTGGGAACTTTTAGAAAATAAAACCCATTATCAATTTCAAACTTTCGTATCTGATCTCAATGAATTCTATCTCAATAGTCCGTCACTTTTTCAAAAGGATTTTGAAAAAGACGGTTTTGTAGTTTTAGAAAGTATTGGAAATAGCAAAATCACTTATTCCTATTTGAGAATAGCAACAGATCATCAATTGATATGTATTCATAATTTTTCAAGTAAACCGATTTTTGAGCATCAAATTCAGCACAACTTTGATGGGAAGCCCTCTATCTGCCTCAATTCTGATAGTAAAAAATATGGAGGAAAAGACTATCCCTGCAATTTTACAGTTAAATCAGGATTGTTTTTACTTGATCTTCCTCCACTAAGTACTATTATGGTTGATTTTTCTAAGGGAACATAAAATGACAACGAAAGAAAAATATTTAGAGCTTATTGAAACCATTCAAAAACATGATTTTCATTATTACTTAGAAGCAAAACCTAAAATTTCTGATTATGAATATGATCAGCTTATCAAAAAAGTAGAGAACATTGAAAAAGAGCATCCCGATTGGGTGGTTCCTTTTTCTCCAACGAAGCGTGTTGGAGAAATGCCTTCAAAGGGATTTACGCAAGTAAATCACTCTGTTCCTATGCTATCGCTTAGTAATACCTATTCACGAGAAGAAGTAGAAGATTTTGTGAAAAGGGTTCAAAAGAATATTGAAAAAAAAAATATTGCACTTAGTTTAGAACTAAAAATGGATGGCACCGCTGTTTCTATTCGTTATGAAAACGGGATTTTAATCAGAGGTGTGACTCGAGGTAATGGGAAAAGAGGGGATGATATTACTCAAAATATCAAGACAATAGCATCTCTTCCTCTGAAATTAAAAGGTATTGATATCCCTGATGTTTTAGAAATAAGGGGAGAGGTTTTCCTACCTGAGAAAAAATTTATTGAGCTTAATGAAGAGAGAAGAGATGCAGGCGAAGATACCTGGGCTAATCCTCGCAACGCAGCAGCGGGTTCTTTAAAACTTCTTAATTCAAAAGAAGTGGCAAAAAGAGGCTTGGATATTATCTGTTATGGCGTTGTAGAAGGAGGTGAAAATCTTATTCGTCAATCGGAAGTTCATCCCTTTTTAAAAGGGCTTGGCTTACCCGTTTGCCAGGATAAGCATGTAAAAACTTGTACTTCAATTGAAGAAATTTTTGCATTCATTGATCAGATCCAATCGATAAGATCTAAACTCCCTTTTGAAATTGATGGGTTTGTTTTAAAGGTTGATGAACTTAAATATCACGACTTGCTTGGATCAACAGGTAAAAGTCCAAGGTGGGCAACTTCCTATAAATTTCCACCTGATCAAGTAACGACTGAAATCAGAGATATTACCATTCAGGTAGGTAGGACTGGTGTACTCACTCCAGTAGCAGAACTTAAGCCAGTATTATTATCAGGTAGTACAATATCTCGAGCAACCCTACATAATGAAGAAGAGATCGAAAGAAAGGATATTCGAATAGGGGACAGCGTTATTCTTGAAAAAGGAGGCGATGTTATTCCCAAAGTTGTTTCGGTAGATATTAGCAATAGAAAACCTACATCTTCGAAATGGAAAATGGTCGAAACTTGTCCTATATGTCATGCTAAAACAATAAAGCGCGATGATGAAGTAGCAACTAGATGTTCGAATACAAAAAACTGTCCAGGACAAAACCTTAGAAGAATTATTTATTTTGCATCTAAAAATGCTATGAATATTGAAAACCTAGGTATAAAGGTAATTGAAAAACTTGTTTCAGAGCGTTTGATTAAGAATATTTCTGATATATATTCTCTTCAAAAAGAAGACTTACTTAAACTAGATGGATTTAAAGAAAAGTCTGCACAAAACATCTTGGACTCGATTGAAAAATCAAAAAATGCAACTTTTGCTAGATTTCTTTTTTCTTTAGGAATTCCATATGTTGGAACAGGTGTAGCAGAGATTCTTGCTGAGAATGCTAGAACACTTGAAAAGCTACAAAAACTTAGTAAACACGATCTTCTAGAAATTGACGGGATAGGAGAAAAAGCAGCTAATTCTATTGTTGGTTTTTTTGCAGATCCAGATCAAAAAGATGAAGTGAATCACTTACTTCTTAGAGGCGTTAAAATACAACCTATGAAACCAAAAATGCAAAACCATGCATTTTCAGGAAAAACATTTGTGTTGACGGGAACTTTACAGAATTACTCACGTAAGGAGGCAACAGATCTTATAAAAGAAAGAGATGGTAAGGTAACTGGAACTGTCAGTAAGAAAACTGATTTTTTATTAGTGGGTAGTGAAGCAGGATCCAAGCTTGAAAAGGCTAAAAAACTTAACGTTGAAATTCTTTCGGAAGAAGCATTTGCAAAAATGCTTTAAAAATAGTGGGCACCTAAAGTGCCCACAGATTATGGTTTAGACAGACTAACCAGCCCATTCATTCTCTGACACACTTTCTGTAGCTGCTAAAACTCTGTCTTGCTCATTAGCCTCATGTCTAATAAGAGTCTGTAATGCACGTACTTCGAAAGGGGTGCTTGGTGTTTGATCTATAGGATTAAAGAAATTGTAGGAAGCATAGAAAGCCCCAATCGTAGCTGTTGTGACAGCTCCAACAATTGCACCTGTAATCAGAGAAGGGACAGCAAGCATCCCACCTGCGAAGCCTGCAGCAGCTGATACAAAAAGCATCCCAGTTAAGATTGTGCAGTTTCTAGCCCGATTATAAGATAGTTCTACTCTGTCTCTATGAGCTGAAGCAAGCTTACGTCCAGTTTCTTGTAGCTCGGGTGATGGTAGTTCACTATAATCCTTCTTTTGAAGATAGTCAGTTGCTCGTTTGAGTTCTGCGGCTTCTTTTTGTAGATTTGTAAATACCCATCCACCAACTAAAGCAATGAGAATTAATGAGCACCCACCAGCTGTTGCTGCAGAATTTTGTCTTGCCTCTTCTTGATCTTCTCTATTGAACTGTCTCCTTTCTGCCATTGAACTAGTATCATGATAAACATTTACATTTGATGTTCTTGAATCTTGTCCAAAGGGTAATCCAAGACTAAGGCTTGGTGCGGCTGGCTGCCTTCCAGCGTAAGGCGCAGAAGGACTTGGCAGATTTGAGCTTGAAGCAGGTGGGTAGTAATCCTGAACCCCTTGAAAAAATGTATTTAATGATGTTGTAAGCATAATTCACCTCATGAATTTATTTTGAGGTGAATATTATTGTTTTGTAAGTATTACTGCAATAAAAAAAGTGTTAATCTGAAATAAATCACACTTTTCTATTTAGTTCAAAATTCATTAATTTAACTAAAACAACTTTTATTAAATAATTTATAAGAAAAATTGTATTGAAAATGGGTGCGATATATTGCACCCATAAAGGGTAAGATGTTTAAGCGCGGTTACTCATTTGACGTATAAAGTGCTGTTGATCACACAGAAGTTGGTTCTCTTCATGTAGAATCAGCTGACGTAAATTCTCTTCCTCAATTTTATTACTTGGAGTTTGTACGCTAGGGTTACTAGTTAAATAGTAGTAGACATAGTAGATCCCAATAAAAGGGGTGGCAGCAGATCCTATAATTGCAGATGCAACTAGCATTCCTGTTAAAATGGTACAGTTTCGATTATTAAAATAGAAGTACTCAACCCTTTTTTTATGAGATGTAACTAGATCGTAAGCTGTTTTTCTTAGCTCTGGTGGCAAAGAGTTGTATCCTTTATTATCAAGATATTCAGTTGTTCTTTTAAGTTCCGCAGCCTCTTTTTGAAGACAAGGAAATACAAAATTATTGCCTAAGGTAAAAAAGCTAGTAGCTATGCTATTAATAAATTTTTCTCTAGTACCTTCTTGCCTCGTTCTATCTTGTGGTGTCAATGTACTTAAATCGATAGTGCCGCGTAGGCGTTCATTTTGAACAAAGTTTGGATTGTAAGACCCAATTTTTTGAAAAAAATGGTCGGTTGGAAGAGAAGGCATTCTCTGTGAAAATAATGCTGTTTTCATAACTTACCTTTTTGAATTCAATTTGCAAAAGATGTTATTAGTTTGTTTGTTTTATTGCAACATAATGTTTGATTTAATTTATGTTAAATCATGAAAATGAAAGGTTTGTTTATCAAGTTGATAATTTTAAAATTGAATTTTATTTTTTTTATTGCTCAAACAAATATAATTTTCTTTTTATTAAGGATTTATAGCGCTCAAAATAAATCTATGTAATTCTTTGCATAAAACAAGTCATGTTGTATTTTGAGCTAAATTTGAAATATAAAATGCGAGGTTTGCATGGCAAAACAAATTATCAAAGGCGCTTTTTTGGGTGGTCTTGTTTCTTTTATTTGGGTAATGATTTCCTGGGGCATTTTGCCTTGGCATAAACATACTTTTAATCAATTTCATCACGAAGAATTTGTTAGTTGGGTACTTAAAGAAAATACGACTAAAAGTGGTATGTATGTATATCCTTATATGGGTTCTGATGATAAAACTGCTGACCAAAGCCACAATCATAAAGAGCCTTTGATTTTAGCATCAGTTAATTTAGATGGAATGGATCCAGCAAATCCTAGACTATATATTGTTTCATTCTTGACGCAGTTTGTAGCAGCAGGCCTTATATCTATTCTACTTCTTATGATTAGAAAGACTAGGTATTTTTCGAAAGTATGTTTTGTAACAATAATGGGATTATTTGCTGCAATTGTATCGAATATCCCCCTTTGGAATTGGTGGGGATTTTCATCATGCTATGTAATACTTGGCATGTTAGATTTACTCATTGGTTGGTTCTTGGCAGGATTAGTACTTGCAGCAGTAGTAAAAAGAAAAGTGATTTCAGAGTAAGTTTACGGGCGCAAGTTACACTTGCGCCAAATTATGTAATTTAGCAAGGAAAGTTTGATGACTATAGCTTTGAAGATTTACCGTTTGAAGCGTTCCAACCATTTCATCTGATCCTTCGAACACTACATTTTTCCAACATCTTGTTCGTGCTTTATATTTTCCATCTTTGAGCCTTTTTTCGACTAGCACTTCAGCAGACGTTCCAAGCATTGCAAGTCTTTGCTTGGAGACGATTGAGTTATGAAGCTCCATGAGCCTTTTAAGGCGTTCGTCTTTAACTATCTGAGGGATATCATCTTTCCATCTAAGAGCTGGCGTGCCTTTTCTAGGGCTGTAGGTGAACAAAAAGGCAACCGAGTATTCGATTTCCCGAAAGACATCCATAGTCTCTTCAAACTCTTCCTCGGTTTCTGTTGGAAACCCTACGATAATATCTGTGCCAAGACTTACATTTGGAGCAATTTGTTTAAAGTTTGCAACCTTTTCCAAATACTCTTCTTTTGTGTAAATACGGTGCATTTTTTTTAAGATACGAGACGATCCTGCCTGGATTGGAAAATGCACAAATTCACAAAGTGATGGTAGGTCACGAACAGCATACATAAGATCTGTTGTGATATCGCATGGATGTGAGGTCATAAAGCGAATTCTTTCAAGACCATCAATTTTATCAAGTTGATAGAGTAGGTCATGGAATAAGCAGTTCCATTCTGGCTTGTCTTTACCATAACTATTCACATTTTGACCAAGAAGAGTTACTTCCTTGTAGCCTTGGTCAGCCAGAATTTTACATTCTTCAATAATGCTTTCCGGGGACCTAGAAACTTCTTGTCCACGAGTATAGGGGACAACGCAATAGGTGCAGAACTTATCACACCCCCGAATAATAGAAACATAGGCTTTTACCTTATCGTCTCTATTTGCAACGAGATAATCTAAGTTTTCTTCGAATTGATCATCTACTCGTATACTTTTCGTTTCATTTTCTAAAACCTCAGTTAATACCTGATTGAGGTCAGTAATGTTATTTGTGCCTAAAACAAAATCAACATGAGGGAGCTTTTTGAAGAGATCGCCTTTTTTTGCCATTGCCATGCAGCCTGTGATTCCAATAATAGGTCTTTTCTTTTTTGACTTTCCAAGTTTTCCAAGTTTCCCCATTACCTTTCTTTCGGCTAAATCTCGTATGGAGCATGTGTTGAAGACAAGAAGATCTGCATCTTCTTCTTCGTAAACTCTTGCAAGACCCCGATTTTTTAACTGGCCAATCATGATCTCAGTATCGAGTTCATTCATCTGGCAGCCATATGTGCGAAAATAAAAAGTTTTGAGCTCTCTCATTATATGATCCTAAATCCCTTTGAATTGGGTGAATTATATAGTGATTTAGAGCATATTTCAAGATCTATGATCGAATCTCTCTTAGATGGGCTGGTGCTGAAAGGATTGGTAACACTTGTCTCTCTTGTAATGTAATTTGAAGTTCTTGAGTTTGCTGGGGCGTAAATGAGTTGTTAAAGATTGCTGGTAGATCATTTTTGCTATTTATTCGTATCACTTTTTCAAAATAGGAAAGAGCGAATTCTCTATTGTCATCGTTTAGTATTGTTTGTGCGGCTGAGAGCTCACCTGTGCTTTGAAAATAATTTCTAGCAAAAAAGGAAACAGATTCTAAAAGTATGATGGAAAAAGGAGAAAAGAATAAAAGTGCTATGTTAGAACAAGTTCGAGCCAATATAAAATAATTATTTGAATCGTGGCTTGCTGTATTTTTTGCTTCGATCTTTAGTCCTACCGCAAATGTTATCTCTTCTTGTGAACATTGTGTTAAAAAGCCTGTCGTTACTGTAAGAGTGCCTTCAATTTCAGATGAAATTCCAATGTTATCAGAATCTTCGATGGCTAGAGTGGAAAAGGCTTTTGCCTCATTCAGGTCTTCGATAATAGCAAGAATTTTAGAATTCTGTTCATCAAATCTTGCTGAAATGGTGGGGTTTTCTTCGACGGAGATATT
>JAJFMG010000078.1 GCA_021772295.1 Chlamydiota bacterium
CCAAGCATCCAGTTGTAGGGGTTTCGTGGTATGGGGCTATTGCATATGCCAAGTGGGTTGGTAAGAGATTACCTACTGAGGCTGAGTATGAAATTGCAGCAAGAGGATCACTTGAAAATGCAAATTATCCTACAGGGATCGATATCACAAGAGATCAAGCGAATTTCTTTAGCGCGGATACTACGCCGGTAATGAGTTATCCACCAAATACTTATGGTCTCTATGACTTAGCTGGAAATGTCTATGAATGGTGCCAAGACTGGTATGATTACAGTTATTATGAAGTCTCTATGCAAGAACCTACTAATCCAAAGGGTCCGCAACAAGGTGTTTATAGAGTGCTTCGAGGCGGGTGTTGGAAAAGTCTAAAGCCTGATATGAGAATTACTCATAGACACCGTAACAGTCCGAGCACGATTAATAAAACATATGGATTTAGATGCGCCGCCGACGCGTCATAAATTAGATGTTTTTTATCTCATCTTTTTTTATTCTTTTATGTACAAAACATAAAAGAATAAATTGTCATGAAATTATTACTTTCTAAGCCAAGAGGTTTTTGCGCAGGTGTTGTTCGAGCAATAGAAACCGTAGAAAAAGCCTTAGAGCTTTTTGGCTCTCCAATCTATGTGAAACATGAAATTGTTCATAATAAGCATGTGGTATCAGATCTGAAGGAAAAGGGGGCGATCTTTATTGAAGATCTAGATGACGTTCCCAAGGGCTCAAAAATAATTTATTCTGCCCATGGAATTTCTCCAACGGTCAGAGATCATGCCAAAAAGAGAAATCTATTCGAAATAGATGCATCTTGTGGTCTCGTAATCAGAGTACACTCTGCTGCAAAAAGATTCGCTGCCAAAGGCTACCACATCATTCTAATTGGTCATAAAAACCATGTTGAGGTGATTGGAACTGCCGGAGAGGTTCCAGGGCAGACTACAATAGTAGAATCTGCAAAAGATGTAGAATCATTATCTTTTCCAGTGGATCAAAAATTATTTTACCTTACTCAGACAACTCTTAGCTTGGATGATGTTAAGGAAATTACAGATGCTCTTAATGAAAAGTACCCCTCAATTGAGACTCTTCCAAGTTCCTCGATTTGCTACGCAACAACCAATCGTCAGATTGCTCTTAAAGAAATCACTCCAATAGTTGACTTAGTTCTAGTTGTAGGGGACCCAACGAGTTCCAACTCTAATCGATTGAGAGAAGTTGCTGAAAAAAGAGATATTCCTGCGTATCTGATAAATCATCCAAGTGAAATTCAAGATAATTGGCTTAAGGGAGCATCCTCTATTGGGCTTACAGCAGGCGCATCTACCCCTGAACCGATTGTACAAATGTGCATTGATCACCTCTTTAGCTTAGGCGTAAAAGAGATGGAAGAAGTCATATACAAAGAGGAAGATGTTTTCTTTCAGCTCCCAAAAGAAGTTCTAGTATAACTATTTTTCTTGCTATCTGCTCTTGAATTGAGATAAGATCAGCATTAAACAAAACAGAGTTACAAATGGAAACGGCAAGCTTATTTTTTAAACAAGCAGATACAAAGAAAATTCCTTTCTTTGTAAGCAGTTTCTATAATTCTATTTCTTTCCATCCAGTTCATTAATTTAATCTAATACCAGCTCCGTTGTTTGTATGTATGCAAATGAGAGCTTTTCTTTGATTTTTTAATGGACGGTTGTCATGAATTATTATGTTTTTTTATCAGCTCTTCTGGGCTTTAGTTTTATATATTACTTGATTGGAAAAAGATGCAAAGAGGATTCAACTTCTGCGGATAGCTTCTTTTTATCTAAGAGAAACTTTGGCATTTTTTCAATTACACTTACGATTTTAGCAACACAAATTGGTGGAGGAACACTCCTTGGTGGTTGTGATGAGGCTTATAAAATGGGGTGGAAAGTACTTTTGTTTCCACTTGGTATGTCTATTGGATTGATTTTGATGGGCTGTGGATGGGGAGCCAAACTTCGCAATTTAGAAATCTCTACGATTGCAGAGGTTTTTGAAAAGTCATATTCTAGCTCCTTTTTACGTAAATTTTGCTCTGTGATTTCATCAATAGCTTTATTTGGAATACTCATTGCGCAAGGAGTTGCTGCAAGAAAGTTTTTTGCATCCCTTGGACTCGACTCTGAATACATTTTCTATTTGTTTTGGGTCTTTGTAATTGTCTACACTGCAATGGGAGGACTAAAAGCTGTCATTCAAACCGATGTTATTCAGATTCTTTTTATTCTAGGTGTTTTACTTGGAATGTTTATCTATGTCCAAACAAGCTTAGGTATTGATACTCAGCCTATAAAAGAAGTTGCTTTTGAGTCCGATGCAATGCCTTCTATTTCACTTTTTTTAATGCCTCTTTTGTTTATGCTAATGGGGCAAGATATGGCGCAAAGATGCTTTTCGGCAAAAAATGGGAAGGTTGCATCTATCTCTGCATGGATTGCTGGAATTAGTCTCTTTTTTGTTTGCTTGATAGCAATATATTTTGGAGTGCTTCTTAAACAATCAGGGGCGGCTCTTGTAAGTTCAAATGGAGCCCTTATGACATTTGCAATGCAAACAATGAGCAAGTCATTTGTTTCTTTGATTGCATGCGCAATTGTAATGGCGATTTTATCAACTGCAGACTCGCTTCTTTGCTCGATTGCATCGAATGTAGTGTTTGATGTAATCCCAAGTCAAAAAGCAAATGCGCTCAAACTTTCGTCATGGATTGTGATTGTTTTGGGACTTTGCTCTATGGTGATTGCAACATATCTAGATAATATTGTGGCAATAATGTTGCCCTGTTACGAGCTTTGTACACTAGCTTTTTTTCCGACAATTTCATTAGCAATCTATAGAGAAAATATGAATCAGAAACCTGCATTGGCATCTGTAATAATTGGGCTAATAGGTTTTGTGTTCTTTAAAGTATATGATAGTTTTTTGCCTGGAGAAGTAGTCACTCTTTTGTGTTCATATCTTGGATTTTTTGTCATAGAAAAAGTGCAGGCGAAATCAAAAGTTTCAATCTAAGGTTTTTTTGATAAAAAAATCTTGAAATATTCCTCAAAGTAGATATGGTGACAAATACACTTACAATTTTCAGGTATCCATTTGTCAGTTAAATCTCGCATAACCAATATTGATAAAGGTTCGATGAAAAAGATCCTTGGTGTGGGAGATCTATTTGCTGTTGGCTATGGGGATCTTGGTTCATCCATTTATTACGCTCTGGGTATTACGGCTCTTTTTGCTCTTGGCGCAACACCTATAGCTCTTGCTTTAGCAGGTCTCGTTTTTGCGTGTACAGCTCTTACTTACGCTGAAATGTCATCGATGATGAAAGACTCTGGAGGCTCTGCTACCTACTCTAGACATGCATTTAATGATCTGATTTCTTTCATTGCAGGATGGGGACTTTTGCTTGATTATATTGTAACAATTGCAATTTCTTCTTATTCGGTAGCTCCATATTTAGCTTATTTTTTCAAAGCGCTAAATGTAAATAATACCAAAATTATATTTGCTGTTTTGGTAGTAGCATCCCTATTTGTGATTAATTTTTTTGGGACAAAACATTCGACTCGAATAAGTTGGTTTTTAACGATGCTTACTGTTGTTACTCAAGTAACCATTGTAATTATTGGAAGTGTATACTTAGTAAAGCTGCCAGAGCTTTTTAAGCATATGCGAATTGGCGTCGACTCTTCTTGGTCACCTACTTGGCCCCAGTTTTTTAAAGGGGTAGCAATGGCAATGGTTGCCTATACTGGTATCGAGTCAATGGCCCAGCTAAGCTCTGAGGCAAAAAATCCGGCAAAAACAGTTCCAAGAGCTATCATGTATGCAATGGGAACATTGCTATTTGTATATCTGGGGATATCAGTTGTGAGTTTGGCAGCGATTTCTCCTCAAGAACTTAGCACAAAATACTTGGAAGATCCCATCGCTGGGATTGTGTCTGTATTACCTTTTGGGGGGCAAGCTCTTGGCGCATGGGTAGGACTGCTTGCTGCAGTTATTCTTTTTGTTGCAGCAAATGCAGGCTTAATTGGAGCATCTCGACTATGTTTTAATATGGGAGAGAATTATCAAATTCCAAGATTTGTATATAAGCTGCATAAAAAGCATAAAACTCCCTATGTTGCTCTTGGAATTTTTGCATGCCTTGCGGGACTTATTATCTTTTGGAGTAGAGGAAAGTTAGCCTTTTTAGCAGATTTATATAATTTTGGTGCTATGCTTGCCTTTTTCTCTGCGCATTTGTCTTTACTTATGCTTCGAATTAGACAAAAAGATGCAGTTAGGCCCTTTCGAGTGCCTTTTAATATCAAGATTCGAGGATATTCATTTCCAATAAGCGCAATCCTTGGCTGCGTAGTAACCTTAGCTGTTTGGATTCTTGTGGTAGTTACTAAGCCTGATGGCAGGTGGCTTGGCCTTGCTTGGATTGGTCTTGGCTTAGTGATGTACTTTACCTATCGACGAAAGCACAAAATAGCGCCAGCTGGTAAATTGCAAATCGAAAAGATTAAAATCCCGGATTTTAAGACCCTTTCCATTCGGAAAATTTTGGTTCCAACAAGGGGCGGAACGGAGACAGAAACCGTACAAATTGCATGTGAAATTGCTAAAGCTCATGGCGCTGATGTCACAGCGATCAATATCATAGAAGTGCCTTTTTCTATGCCTCTAGATCTTCCTTTAAGCCAACGCTCGGGTATTGCAGACTCTATTTTGAAAAGAGCTGATGCAATATCTAGAGAGTACCACATTAAAATGGAGCTCAAAGTAATGCAATCTAGGTCCATTGATAAATCCATTTCAGAAATGCTTCGCAATGAGGAGTTTGATTTATTGGTCCTTGGTGCGCAGCTGCCAACGCACGGCGGCTCAGTAGTCAAGGGGTTCGGAGCTCTTACGGAAAAAATTCTAAGAGATGCACCTTGTAGAGTTTGGGTGTGTTGTCATAGAGAAAAATTGAATTCTTAATAGAGATGGCAGGCGACTTTATGATCTTTTGCTATTTCTTTTAATATCGGTTTTTTTGTTTTACAAATAAGCATAGCTTTGGGACATCTGCTGCAAAATGCGCAGCCAGTAGGAGGATTGAGTAGAGAGGGGACTTCTCCTTTTAGTAGAGATTTTTTCCTTGTTTTCTCAAGACTTGGATCAGGAATGGCGACAGAGGACAGAAGAGCTTGGGAATAGGGATGCTTTGGGTCTTCATATAGCTTTTCAGATGTTGTAATTTCAACAAGTGATCCAAGGTACATAACACCAATTCTTTTAGAAATGTATTTTACCATAGCTAAGTCATGAGAAATAAAAAGATAAGTCAGGCCTAAGTCATGCTGTAATTTCTTTAAGAGATTCACAATCTGCGCTTGGATGGAAACATCTAATGC
>JAJFMG010000079.1 GCA_021772295.1 Chlamydiota bacterium
GCAGGAAAAGCGCTTCTTGGTGCTCATAAAGGTGTATCTGAAAAAACTTTTGTTCGGATAGAAAAAGACTTTCTAAAGACTCAATAAAGTCGTTGGAATAAATCAAAGCCATATGCTATCTTTTCAAGCACAATATGACGCGGGGTGGAGCAGTGGTTAGCTCGTTGGGCTCATAACCCAAAGGTCGGAGGTTCGAATCCTTTCCCCGCTATTTTTCCATGGCGGCATAGCTCAGTGGTAGAGCACCGGAATCATAATCCGATGGTCGTTGGTTCAAATCCATCTGCCGCTATCCGTTTATTATCTTTATGAATATTTATTTTTAATTAACTAGTTCTTATTAAGTGAAGGGCATAGCAGTTTCAGATTGAGTAATTCCCTTATCTATAACCCTCTCAATAACTCTTAATCTATCTAACCCTTTGTTACTCATAGTTATATGATTCTTCATGGCTCCTTCTTTTCTGTATACTTGATTTTAGCTTTAGCAGAAAAGGGGACATTATTACTTAATTTAAAGGGCATTATCATTAAACACTTACATGTTTTTGTTTTTCTTGTATTCAATGGTTTTGTTTGATATAATCATTGTTTAAGTAAATTAAAACCCTATAAAGAGGAAGTTATGGCAGCGACAGCAATAGAAGCAAGGAATACTAATAATCAAACTGAATTCATGAGTGCTATAGACAAGAAGGAAGGCAATCAAACTGCATTCATGAGTGCTATAGACAAGGAAGGCAATGTGGTTGTATTACATCAAGATGCTATACGTTCTTTGTGTGAGGTGTCATCGACAGAGGTATTAGACATTTTGGCTCAAACTTCCAAGGCTAACTATGAGGAAGCAAGGCCTTTTCTAGAAAGAAAAAAAATGGCCTTCGAATGTCTAGGGGATTTTGGTGAGGAATTCCTTGCTCAGGAAGGCAATATGACGCCAATAAGATTACTTGCCCAAAAAATAAGTAATGCTGTTTCTTTAAGCCCAGAACAATTCAACTCATTAAATGGCTATGTTACTGACACTTACATCCCTAATTTAGAATCATTAAACTCAGATTTAGAATCTGAAAACTTAGGTTTAGAATCTGTAAACTTAGGTTTAGAACCAACTATCTCAAAAGCAAATAATTTTATTAATTTAGCCTTAGCTGTCCAAAAAACCAAAGCAAATGCATTCATAACAATATTTGAATGTTTTGATGACGCTTTAAAATTAGCTTTATTGGAGAGAATGTCTTTTTCTCAAGAAGATTTCAGTCAGTTTAAACAAGAAAACCCCGTTGCATTGTGGGCTTCCTTCCAAGCGGATTTCGAGGGAAAAACGGATGACGATGTAGAATTACAAGAAATACTTTCAAGAGTCAATGTCCTCAACTGCTCCGGTGATGTTTTTATGCATGCTTCACAACTGGACCCTTCTTTTGAAGACAATAGGGATGCAGAAATCTATTCTCCTGAAGAAATTGCTGCAGCTGAAAAAGAAAGACTAATGAGTAACCCTTATGAGTTACATGCGGTAATTGAAGAGAAGATGAGAAAAAATCCTTTTCCAACTACCCAAATTGACCCAAATTTATTCACCTCTTTCCACGGAAATATCACTATTCTTCCAGAAGTTTTTAGTATTTTCAAAGGGCAAGTATTCGATCTGGATTTAAGTAACAGAGGAATTCGTTTTGTGGGAAATAGTTTAAAGGGACTTACTTTTAATACCCTTGATCTCTCTGGCAACGATATTATGGATCTCGATCTTAATAATCTCAAATTCGAAGTAAAAAAGCTTATTCTTTCGAGAAATACGAAGAATTGCCAGGAAAGTACTGTCTTCAGATTGGAATCATTCACTACTACATAGCCGTTTCACTGAAGATTCTTGAACAGCATGATGAGGCAATAAAACATGCAAGAAGAGTGTTAGAGAATTGTGCACTCCTGCCTAGAGATAACCAGAAGGTTCAGGATTTAATTGCTAACACAACACGCCTTATGAGTTATAATTAGCTGCTGAAGGGAAAAAAGCGTAAGCCAGTGTCATTGATAAGAACCAACTTTTCCTTTGAGCAGTGCAGCAGCTTTCCAATCTGAAACGTCTGATAATGTATGTTATGTTGCATTTTACTGAGGTATGTTTATTTTTATATTTCTATAAAAAGCTTGGGTTTAAAACTGTTAAACAAATATTGCTATATACATTTTAGTTGCCACATATCTATTTTGTTGAATATGTTTCTTCTTAAAAATACACTTTGAGGTACATAATGGCCAAAGAACTCAAAGCAACCATACGTGTTTGTAAAGTACTTGAAGTTGAATTGGAAACTTTTGCGCCGATGCTGTTTTAAGTTTTGAATCTCGGACAATTGGAGATATTACTTCAGAAGTGATTATTTTAGGATTACAATATCCAAAAGCTGATAGTGGAGAAGCTCCCCCCATCTACCCTACTGCAGCTGCAAAGGTTGAGGAAAATTATTTTAAAAAGACAAATATTTATTTTAAAACTAGGGGTAAAATAGTGGGAATCTCCAGATATTTATGACACATTTTAGAAGAACTAACCATCAGATTATATACCTTAATGGTTCAACGAGCTCGGGGAAAACCACTTTATCGAAGCTTCTGCAAGATAACCTTTTACCTATACCTTTTCTACATATTGGAATTGATAAGATTATCTCCATGATGCCAGAAGGTATCAACAATTGGACTGGAGAAAAAGCGCCCGAGGGATTTAGTTGGAAAACTACACACAAAGAAGGAAAACTCCAAAGAGAAATTGTTCTGGGTCCTTTTGCGAAGCAAGTTGTTCGCTCATACGAAGAGATTGTAGTTACCTTAGCTAAACAAGGTCATTTCCTAATTATAGATGATGTAAGTTTCGGGAAGAAGCAAGTTGACTATTGGAGAAAGGCACTACAGCCATATAAGGTTCTATGGGTTGGTCTGCATTGCCCATTAGATGAGATTGAACGTCGAGAAAAAAATAGAGGAAATCGATTGGAAGGATCTGCTCGACACCAACATGCTGAAGTTCATAGAGGCGTTAAGTATGATATTGAGCTAGACACTCATAAGCAAAGCTTAGAAGAGTGCGTAGAGATAATTAAAAATCTTCTCATTTAAATATGCATATTTCCAACTAACACCGTTACAGTTGAGCCTGTAAGAAAAACTCGATTTTTTTCAACGCGCATTTTGACCACACCTCCCCTTTTTGATGCTTGGTAGCCAATAAGCTCTGATTTATTGAGTTTTTGCTGCCAATAGTGGGCTAATTTGCAGTGAGCAGAACCTGTAACTGGATCTTCATTGACACCAACTCTTGGTGCAAAGAATCGAGAAATAAAGTCGAATTTCTCATTGGACCTTGCAGTTACAATGAGCCCTCGACAATCTATGGCTTTAATTTTCTCAATATCTACTTCCAGTTTTCTCAGGGCATTTTCAGATGCGAATTCAACAAGCACATCATCATATGCCCTTGTTACATTCACGATCTCTTCAGTAAAGATTTTTTTGTAAATGCTGATGTTAATTGAGGGCCCAGTCTGCTGTAGTGGAAAATTTAGAGTGATTTCATTATCACTTTTACTTACATGCAATGGTCCACTGAGAGAATCAAAGATAATTTGGTCCCCACCAATCATATCTTGTTGAAACAAGATATGAGATGCAGCTAAGGTAGCATGACCGCATAATTCAACTTCAACTGTTGGTGTAAACCAACGAAGATGAAAATGGTCTTTTCCAATTGGTTTAATGAAAGCTGTTTCTGACAGGTTAAGTTCGTTTGCTATTTTGCTTAAGATATCATCTGATGGATACTCTTCAAAAATAACAACTCCTGCAGGATTTCCATTAAATGGTTTATCGGCAAACGAATCTACTGTCCAAACTCTCATGTCTTTCCTTTTTAAGCTTTAAGAAAAATATAGATTTTTCAACGATATTTTTCTAGTTGTGATAAAGCTCTTCTGGAAGTTTTTTGATAAAAAGACATATATGCTTCATTGTAGTTCAATGATTATGAATAAATTTCAATACAGTAAAGTACTACAAATAGGAGTGAATATGGAACACATCTCATTTCAAGTTATAGAGTTTGGCAGTGATGCCTTTTTCAAAATGATGGACCTTAGAGACACTGTTTTATATAAGCCGATTGGCCTTACTAGATCAATTGACAATTTTGATAATGAAAAAAATTATGCCAATATCGCTGGTTTCTATGATGGAAGATTGTGCGCTACTGCATCCCTTGTAGTGAAAGAATCAGAAATCAAAATGCAAAGAGTCGCAATTGATAAAAACTTCCAAGGAAAAGGTATCGGTTCTGCTATGTTGAAGTATTGTGAGAAATATGCAGAAGGTCACAATGTTGACACTATCTATTGTCATGCGAGATCTGAAGCTTATGCCTTCTATCTCAAGAATGGATACAGTTTTGAAGGTGATGAGTTTGATGAAGCAGGTATTACTCATCGCATGATGAAGAAAAACCTGAGAGTCAATTATGAAAGCTGATGGAATTTCTATAAGAGATGAAATAGCAAAAATTGTTCAAGGCATTGAACCTCTAGACTCACTTGAAAAAAGACACATAGAAGAAACGCTTACTTGGATAGAATCTGGTGATGAAGTCTTTCGTATTCAAAAACCTGCTACTCCCCTCAAACATCTTGTATGTTATTTTTTACTATTTGATGAAGCAACGCAGAAAGTTTTACTTATTGATCATATCAAGTCTGGGCTTTGGCTTCCAAACGGTGGTCATGTTGATTCAAATGAGCACCCAACTGATACTGTTATAAGAGAGGCCAAGGAAGAACTTGGAATTGAGGCAATGTTTTATGAGCAAAAGCCGCTGTTTTTAACCGTTTCAAACACAGTTGGCATAGTAGAAAAACACACAGATGTGAGTCTTTGGTATATTCTTAAAGCAAACACGGAAGATTCTTTGAATTTAGATTATAATGAATTTACAAGTGCGTGTTGGTTTGAAATGAATGCGATTAATTTTTCTAAGTCAGATCCTCACATGGAAAGATTTTTGAAAAAACTTGAAAAAAGGTTAGTCTTTAAGTAACTAAGCTCCCTATTACTAGGGAGCAAATTGCACCTATTAACACACAGACTGAGATATTTATCTTTGGTGATGGTTCATTAATTTTGCTTTGCGATACAGCTTAATATCTTTTTTCAAGATTGTATTAAGAAGTTCCTTGATTTTTGAATTGGAATTTACAAGCTGCATAACATTCACATTTTTATATGTTGCTTTCTTCTGAAGATTAATAGGTGAATATTTAAGATTTTCTTGCCTGGAAAAATGTTGCAAGTCAGCATTTAATGTATCAACAAAGAAAATATAATCAATTTCTTCAAGAGATACATCAAATTGTTTTAATGCAGTGTATTGAAAAATATCTTTAGGATTAATCAGACCTTGGTTTATTCCTGATAAGTATAGAAGGAATGATTTAGAAACGTTATGCCTGGTTTTATAAATTTCTGAAGAGCTCTCATAAAGAGACTCGCTTCCAGAAATTTTTCTATTTTCTTGCTTTATAAAGAGTTTGTACATTGCAAATGCACGGTCCCAAGGATTTCGGAGAAGAAGAACTTTAGCAGAATTGTTTTTGTAAGAGTTTTTTTTCGTTAAGTTCAAGTGCTTTTTTAATGATCGAGTCTTATTGAGCTTGATTGGAAATAAGCATATATCTCTGTTTTCACCCTCACCTACAAATAGTGGTGTATTTTCTAATTGTGCTTGGCTTTGCTCAAGTAATTCGGTATTCGGTTCTAATGCAATATCATCCCCAAAGACCGAAGATGAAATCAAGAATAATCCAGATAATGTGAAGAGAAGGTTTTTTTGAAATTTCATTGTAAGCTCCATTAAATAATGTAAAAAAAATCTTTCACATTAGAGGATGCTTTGGGAAATAAGTCAAGAAATCATTAGTCATTCCAATAAGTTTCTGTATACATTTTCTCATTTTGGATGGCTTCAAGTGCAGCTTTTGCACCGGGGATTAAATTTTCAGGAAGATTGTTAAGGTTGAAAAAACGAAGGTCGTCACATTTTTCAGGTTCCATGTTTTTGAAGCTGCCTTGAAAATTCTCAACTTTAAAAACAAATAATAAAAGCTCATGTGCATTAAATGGATTGGCCGCTGAATGTACAACTTGCGCAAGCTCTACATCTTCTTTTGCAAAAATGATACCCACTTCTTCCTTAGCTTCGCGAATAGCAGCAAGTGCAAGAGGTTCATCGCCATCTAAAGATCCGCCTGGAAAAGCATAAAACCCATCTCCAAAGCCAGTGTTTGCTCTTCGAAGAAGTAACACCTCGTCATCTTTGAATATGGTCATACAGACCCCGATATGGCATCTAAATCTTGGCTTATTCTCGATGTTTTGAGAAACAATGTCTTTTCTCAAGAAAAACATCTTGGAATTTTTCTCGTAACCTTTTCTCTCATACTCAATAAAAAATCCCTGCTTTACATAGAAAGCTAGATCTTCCCAGTCCATTGCAGTAGCAGTTAGGAACTTGCACTTCTTTTCAGATGCGAGTTTACTTGCTTGCTGAAGAAGTTTTTTTGCATAGCCCTTTCCACGATGCTCTTTTTCTACAAAGAGATGTTCGATGTTTAAGGCACCATATTGATAAAAACCATTAATACCGGCAAGTATGCCATCTTCATTGATAGAAAAAGTAAATAAGCATCTCTTTCCTATTGATTTAGCATACTCTGCTTGCAGTTGAGATTGTTCAATTAGAAATTGTTTTGTTTTTGATGCATCAGGGATTACTTCCATAATATTATGTTATCTCATATGTAGGTGCCAAAAAATGGAACTTAGCAAACAGATGCAATTTTGGGAAATTATAAATCTTCAAGCTTCCAAAGCCCAAGAGCTTTATTGTCAAATCCCTCAAAGAAAGCTCCTTCAGTACAGCCTTCATTGATAAGTTTGATCGGAGGTGGAAAATTAAAAGGGGGTTTTTCTAGGTTGATTAATCTCCAATCTCCTGTTTTAATATCACTATTCTCGAAGATACTTGGGTATGTTGTAGTAAGTAGATACTTAGATCCGCTTGCTTTGAAATTTTGAATGGCTTTATGGATATCTCCATGAGATAGATGAATGAAACAATCCCGACAAAGAATTAGATCTCCTTTTGGTGGAATTTTTTTTGTAAAATCTAAAATTTTGAAGATGTGGTGTCTGTCTTGGTACTCTTCTCTATTTTTGTAGATGAGTTTTTTTACAATATCGATTCCATAATATTTTTTGATTGGAAGGTCTATTTCTTTCATCCAATAGTAATCACCGCATGGAGCGTCAATTAAGGTTTGAATTTTTAAAGATTTTAAAAGATTCGGGATTTCTACTCTGATTTTGCTTGTCTGAATAAGATCAGAGCCAGCGCCAGATACAGACTCACCATCTCCCCATTTTTTTTCATCATAAATAGACTTAAAAATGGCTGTTGTTGAATTTTTTTGTAATTTTCTGATTTTCTTTTTTACCTTTGGGTAAAAAGAAACGCAGCTTGCAGTTACAAGTCCAAAAAATAAAAGGTAAATAAATTTTTTAGCCATTATTTGTTTCTCCATTTAATCGATGAGGATTATATTCAATTAATGGATTTTGAAAAGAAAAAGGTTTATGAGATATCTTGCGATTTTTTGTTTATCTATAGGCTCCATTTTTTCGATCGAAAAACCGTTAGTTACCTATTCCTTCAGTGGCGGGAGATTTGGGGATAATTTACTTTCCTATATCCACTCTAAATATCTATGCTACAAATATGAGACAGAACTGATCTATCGATCTTTTCCCTATTCTGATGATCTAATGTTATCAAAACTGGAAAACAAGCCTAAAAAATTTCGAATATATAAGATGAAATCTGTTTCAAGTCTCAGTAATCTCGATACTCTTTTTAGGGCCACTCGAAAAAAAATCATTTATGAAATTCCTTATTTCCCTGATTTTAAAGAGGAAAATTCAAAAGGAAAAGACGCAAAAGGCAATCCATGGCAATTTTTTCCACTGGCATGGAAAGATCCTGCTTTTAGAGAAGAACTTAGAAAAAACATTAGACCCATTGAAGACCTATCCCTTATATATCCACCAAGTGGCTCAATAAGTGTTGCTCTTCACGTAAGAAGGGGTGGTGGTTTTGATGCAAAGGACGCCCAAATTAGGGACCCATTAAAATTTCCTCCTGATAGCTTTTACATACGTGAACTTGGAAAGCTCATATCTTATTTCCCAAATGAGTGGATTTATGTATATGTTTTCACAGACGACCCAAATCCAAGTCAAATAGCTACAAGTTTTCAAAAAAAATTTAGCATAAAAAACATTACGTTTGAGGCAAGATCAGGAAAGCACTTTCATGACAAAGCTGTTTTGGAAGATTTCTTTTCGTTCCAAAATTTTGACATATTGATTCATCCACAATCTAATTTCTCATACATCCCCTCTCAAATATTCGATTTCATAGTGACTATTATGCCTATGCATTTTATATTCGATGGAAACAGGATAGAAATTGACCAGATAGAGCGAACCGTTTCCTATGAAAAGAGCTTTTAATTTTAAGTTTTTTTGCTATCTTCTTATATCCTTTTTGGTATTTTTTCTAGTTATTTACTCTCTTTCTAGATGTAGTAAATCTGAGTTTGTTCCTAAAAAGTCCTATGGATATTTAACTGAAAAGATTGATGTTATTATTCCCTGTGCACCTAAAGATTTGGACACTCTAAACCTTTGTATTAATTCTATTCGACAAAACGGAGAGAATATTCGAGATATTTATGTAATTTCTGATCGGAAGCTCACAGACAAAGCAATATGGATAGATGAGAGTATTTATCCCTTCTCTAAAATTGATATTATCGATCAATTATTTGATAATGAACAATCTTATCAGAAATATCAAAATAATGGGCCAAATAGAATAGGGTGGATTTACCAACAGCTTCTTAAATTATATGCTTTGGATGTCATTCCCGGAATTTCCACGAATGTGCTTTGCTTGGATTCTGATACAATGTTTCTAAAAAAAACAGCCTTTATGGATGAGAACGGAGTCCCTTATTTTGATGTCGGAGAGGAGTATCACATTCCTTATTTTTCACATGCTAAGCGAATGCTTCCAGAACTAAAAAGAGTAGATATGAATTTATCAGGAATTTCTCATCATATGCTTTTTCAGAAAAGCATTTTGACTGATATCAAAGACAGAGTAGAAAAAAGACACTCTCTTCCTTTTTGGAAAGCTTTTTTAGCATGTATTGATCCAAATGAACTTCATGGTTCATTTGCTTCTGAATACGAGATATATTTCAACTTTACCCTTATTCACGCACACGCGTATCATATCCGTAGGTTGAAGTGGAAAAACATTCCCTTCATGGATGAAATAAAAACCTTTCAAGACGAAGGGTATGATTTTGTTTCGTGTCATAGATGGTTAAGAGATCAAGCAAAACTTATAAACAAAGACAGTTGAAGTATTTTTATGAAAATCAAGTCATTTGCATTTAGTATCATTAGTTTTTT
>JAJFMG010000080.1 GCA_021772295.1 Chlamydiota bacterium
TACCTCCAATTGGCGGTGTATTATGCGTGATTTTAGGTCCAGTATTTTTGCTTATAATGGGGTCGAGTGTTTGCCTATTTGCAGGGTACCAAATGCTTTTTAGGGGTAGAAAAAAACTCAGAACTTCCATTCCATAAAAAAACTTTTGCAAGTTAAGATTTCCCCATATATACAAAACCTTTTATTGATATGAGAAAAGGGCTGGGTTTGGATATCTCGAAAATATTGCAAAAAGGATTTATTGGAGCGATACTACTATCTGCTTTTTCATTTGCAGATGCGATTGATGATAAATATGACGAGCTAGATAAAGATCTTTTAGGTTTAAAGGACTACAGCTCTAACTATATTGTTCGTTCAGATGCGATTCCAGATTCGCTTGAAGATACCAATGATACGTACTTAGAAGGGTATATTCAAGCTCTGATTAATGCACATTACTACGAGTTTGATATTTTTGTTATGGTGCAAGATCATAAAGTCTACCTCTACAATCTTCCCTCCAATAAACTCTTTGCAAAAAGTATTGTATCTTTTGTAGAGGATGTAAAAGGGGTAGAGTCTGTTGAGGTGATTTGTGAGCTTACTCCAAGTGAAATGGAAGAATACAAAAGAAGAGATAAAGAAGAGAAAGTAGGGGGGATTTGGTTTCCGCAATCGACTGTTCTTTTTCAACCACTTGTGGCAGATCCTAGAGAAACGAATTACTCCGCTGAATATCGCTATGGTGATAGAGTAATTGGAAAGCAGGTAGTTGGTGTATCACTTGGAGATTGTTTCCCAATTTTTAGATGGAAGCATGTTCTTCCTTGGAAAGGAGATATGCAAGTTGGTATTCAAGCTGGCATTTGGTCGTTATTTTGTATGGGGCGAGAAGAGTGTAATGGAGAAGTTGCGCAACTTGTAAATACAGATTACTTTGTTGGAATTCCAGTAGACTATGCCTCTGGAAAATGGGCATTTCGTTTTAGAGTATATCACATCTCATCTCACCTTGGAGATGAGTATCTAGTAGATAATCCAGGCGTAAAAAGAGTTAATCCAAGTTTTGAAGCATTTGATGTAACAACGTCTTGTCAAATTACACCAGGTATTCGAATATATTTTGGTCCAGGTGTTGTGTTCCATAGCGATCATAGTTATTACATTAATCCACTCTATGTTCAATATGGAGCAGAGCTTCGGATGTTCGGGCATAAAAACCATTACCACGGTCTATTTGGCACGCCCTTTTTGGCGATTAATTTTCGAAATTGGCAAGCTGTTCACTGGAGACTCGATGGCACAGGTATGATTGGATATGAATGGAGTAAACTCCAAGGTATAGGTCGTAAAATGCGTCTTTTCTTAGAGTATCATAATGGATACTCTGAAGGGCAGTTCTTTAAAGAGACAACTTCGTGGGGAAGCGCTGGGTTTTCGTGGGGATTTTAAGAATTTAGCTTGGTTGTTTTTATTTATCTGTTGGCATTGAATATCAATGCAGCTTTGATGTCCGTTAAAGAAAAGCATAGAGCCTTTTTATTAGTCAGACACTTAGCCTCAAGGATGTTGCAGCTCGGGTTGGAGTAAGCCTCTTGTTAACAACATTCTCAACAATTCTTGATTTTTTTAGCTCTTTGTTAATCATGGTTATACATCTATTTATAAACCTTCGTTCTCTGTAAACTCAACTTTAACAAAAAAGAGGGCAGTATTACTTAAATGAAGCATCCAATAATCACTTACACAATTTAATTAATTGTTCTCAAAAATATATTTTGTTGTTATAATTATTGATTATTAATTCGGGAATTTTTATGTCAGCTGTTTCGATGGGAAATAATTTTATAGGGGCACTGCCTCCAGAGCTTTATTTACACATATTTGGATTTTTAGGCCCCTTCGACCTTATTATAGCATCAGAAGTTGATAAACAATGGAAAGAGTTAGCAAATGATGAAATACTATGGCGGCAACACGAGCCGAAAAATCTGTCCCCACTTATTGCATATCAAGTAACTCAAAGACTGAATGTAAGCAAATCAAACCCAGGGAAGGAAAATTTTAAAAATCATTATACTATTTTAAAAAAAATCGAAGCCAATCGTCCAGTTTTAAAAAAAATCGCAGATAGGCTTCCAGACATAATTCTTGAAGATCTTTTTGAAGGAAGTGAAAATTTCATAACTATTGCTACGCCATTTTTTCTTGGTGTGAATCAGCCTACTATAAGCGAAATACATCGATATCCAGAACTTATACCCTCAAATATTCCTGTAGTAGCAGGAACAGATAAGAAAAATTGTGCTTTTATTCAATTAAATTTAATAGCTTTGTCTAATGAAGGTGGAACTGTTTCAGGAAACAATTGTCAAGTAAGATTGGTTCAGGTGATTAAAGATGGAATGTTCAATGGAATGTTCGACTGTGAGTGGAAGTTCAATGATAAATCCGGACAATTGTGTTCCATCGATCAATTCATACCTTTTCACTTCCCTCATGCTGATGAAGCATTTGATTCTTCTATTTTAGGACTTATTCATTCATCACTAAAGGGTAAAAAGGTTAATCTCTCTGATTATATTGAAAGCTATCCTAATGAAGAAACTGAGTATCAGTTGTATCCAGTTGTTGAGAGTTAATGCTATTGTATTTTCTATGGCTGTTAGAAAAAGGGTTTATTCGCGCAAACACTTCTATGGCTATTTTGAGGTATGTTATTTCGATAAGTCGGAAGTTGTAAGTTCCTGGATTGTAATATGATTATGCTTGAAGTCATTTACAATGTTTTGAATATCTTTAGAATCTTTAATTT
>JAJFMG010000009.1 GCA_021772295.1 Chlamydiota bacterium
TGTACTTTGAGACAAGTGATATCTTAATTACTCTTATATTGCTTGGAAAGTTACTAGAAGAAAAATCAAGAAATAGAGCATCTAGTTCCATGAAAGCTCTTCTTCATATGCAGCCAAACGAAGTAAGTATTTATCGAGACAACAAACTTATAACGCTTCCGATCGAAGAGATTAAGATTGGTGATAAAGCTCTTATACGTCCCTTTGATAAGATCCCAGTTGATGGAGTTATTGTAAAAGGCGAGTCTCACGTAGATGAAGCTATGCTCACAGGAGAAAGTATTCCTACTCGAAAAAAGATGGGGGACACAGTTTTTTCAGGGACTATGAATCAAGATGAAACTCTTGAAATAGAAATCACCAAAGATATTAACGATACTGTTTTATCACAGATTATCGATCTTGTGAAAAATGCGCAAAATACCAAAGCGCCTATCCAACGCTTAGCAGATAAAATTTCATCCTACTTTGTACCAAGTATCATTGGGATATCAGCAGTCACGTTTGTTTTGAATTACCTTTTTGGTCAAACAGCTCAAGAAGCAATGGTACGCGCAATAGCAACGCTTATTATTGCATGTCCATGCGCGCTTGGCTTAGCAACACCGATTGTGATTATGGTTGCAACTTCCAAAGGCGCAAGAGAAGGAATTTTGATTAAAAATCCAAGCGCTCTTGAGAAGATGCATAAGTTGCAAGCTCTTTGTCTGGATAAAACTGGAACCATCACAGCAGGTGAGCTAAATGTACACTCTATTCATGTTGAAGAGATAGAGGAGCAAAAGGCATACCAAATAGCAGGTAGTCTAGCTTCCCGATCAAATCATCCCTTATCGAAGGGGATTGCAAAAACCTTGGAATTGCAAAAATTAGAATCTTTGGAAGTTTTAGATTTTAAAGACATTGCAGGCAAAGGCGTACATGGCAAAATTCAAGATGAAACATACTTTTTAGGATCTAAAACATTTTTACAAGAAAATGGCATAGATCTTTCCAAGTTGCAAGACCATGATTTTATAGAAGTTTTACTTGGATCAGGGGGTAAACTTATTGCAGCGATTGCATTAGAAGATAGCGTAAAACAAGGTGCCAAAGAGCTTATTACAAAGCTGAAAGAGGAGCATATTAGGCCCTATCTTATTTCAGGTGACAAAGAAGAAACGGTTGCTAAGGTGGCAAAAGAAGTTGGAATCAGTGATTTCTTTGCCAAGGTTCTACCAGAGCAGAAAGCCAAACACGTAGAGGACTTGCAAAAGAGTCTGTTTGTTGGGTTTGTTGGAGATGGAGTAAATGATGCGCCATCGTTAGCAAAAGCGGATGTAGGATTTGCTCTAAGCACTGGAACAGACGTTGCCATGGAAAGCGCCGAGATTGGGCTAATGAGGTCTGATCCTATGAGTATTTATCGAGCAATAACACTCTCAAGGCAGGCTTATTCCAAAATCAAACAAAACTTATTTCTGGCCTTTGTATATAATATCTTGGCAGTGCCTCTTGCTGCTATTGGGCTATTGAGTCCCATTGTGGCAAGTATTACAATGGCGCTAAGTTCCATATCAGTTGTGACTAATGCCATCTTGCTAGATAGGAAAAAACTTGATGTTTGAAAATTGTAAATTTGTTGATTTAACTCATTTTTTAGATGGAGATATTCCCACTTGGAATGGCTCATGTGGATTTTCTCATGAAGTTAAAATGAGTTATGATCAAGGCGTATGTGTAATGAGTTACAAATCTCATGCGGGAGTGGGAACACACATGGACGCGCCTAATCACTTTTATGAAGGTGCTGATGCGATAGGTGATCTTTCTCTAAGTCAATTTTTTGTGAGAGTCTATGTTATTGATGTTCGAAAGCAATCGCATCCAGATTTTTTTCTAAGTAAAGAGGATGTGTGCACATTTGAAAAAAAACATGGTGAAATTGAAAAAAATAGCCTGGTAGTAGCCTTTACGGGTTGGGATATGTTTTGGGAAACTCCCGGAAAATATCGCAATGTGCAAAAAGATATGCAAATGCATTTTCCAGGGTTCTCTGAAGAGAGTGTAGTATATTTACTAAGTAAAGGTATTGTTGGTATTGGCATCGATACGCTTTCACCGGATGGATCCAATATGAATTTTCCAGTTCATAAGTTGTTACTGGGAAAGGGGAAGTATATTATTGAAAACCTCACGAATTTAGAGCAAATGCCCCCAAGTGGTGCCCATGTTGTAGTACTCCCACCAAAGGTAAGAGTTGGATCTGAAAGCGCAATCCGAGCTGTTGGACTAATCATAGATAATTCATAGAAGAAAATCTTTATTAATAGAACTAAAAGTTAAAAACCATGGTGTATTGATATAGGTATCTTGCTATGATTTATTTTAGAATTTCTGAGTGTGTTTTTATAGGGTTGTTATGAAACAAAATAAGTTGGGGTTATTATTTAAAAATATACAAAAGGTTTCTGTCGGAGTATTTATATTCACTGTTGTTTCTGCATTCCCAGATTCTGAAAAATTCATTCTTTGTCGACCTCCTTGGGGACCTGGACGTCTTGGAAATCAACTGTTTCCAATTGCAGCGGCAATTAGTTTAGGAATTGACTATGACACTAAGGTGTATTTTCCTTACTTAAATGAACATTCAAATTCAGATATTCCAACGAATAAGGAAAAAATTTTGTGGAGACTTGATAGTGCAAACCCTCCGCATAATCCTGCTTATTCTGTTAGAAATTTTTGTCCAAGTAAACTTGAAGATCCTTTGCAAAAAATTGTAGTTCCAGTGTTTAGGTATGGTGGAGTTGCTTTAAAGCTCCAAGGGTATGGAATAGCAAAGTCTACATTTGATGAAGATGAAAAAGGAATTTGGCCTTTAAAATCCATTTACAATCCGTTTGAGGAAATTTCTAATATTGAAAAAAAGCTAGAGAGTGGAGTCTTATATATTTTTCCAGCTTGGTCAGAGAATCATTTTGTGCATAACAAAGAAAAAGTTCTTTCCTATTTTGATATCTCAGATGAGATATATAATGAGTTATATACTAAGTATAGAGAAATAATTGACCATCCATACTCTGTCTCCATTCATGTCAGAACACTAAAGGGAGAAGAACTCGTGCATTGTAAAAGACCCTTTTATGGTGAAAAATTTCTAAAAGAAGCTATAAGAAATTTTCCAGAAGATGCTCTTTTTGTTGTATTTTCAGACGATATTCAGTGGTGCAAAAATCATTTAAGTTCCCTTAGAAATAAAATGGTTTTTATTGAAAATGAGCCTTATTACAATGATTTTTATCTAATGAGCCTTTGTAAGCATAATATTGTTACTAACTCTACTTTTTCATGGTGGGGGGCATATTTGAACAAAAACCCAGAGAAGAAAGTAATCGCACCCAGGCATTTCTTTTTTCCTGATTTAGTTTCAACGAGAAACTTCGAAAGAGTTAAAGATTTATGGCCATCAAATTGGGTGTTAATTGATGGGTATTGGGAAGTTTTCTCAAAATAAATGATAGCGTTTATTATATTTGCAGCAATTAATTGTGGAAAAATAAAATGACATCACCATCTTTTACGATATATTCTTTTCCTTCCGCATTTGCTTTCCCAGCTTCTTTTGCTCCATTTCTACCTTGATATTTCTCCATGTCATCAAAAGACACTACCTCAGCTCTAATAAAGCCTTTTTGGATGTCTCCATGGATTTTACCAGCTGCTTCTGGTGCTTTAGTGCCTTGTTTAATTGTCCATGCTCTTGTTTCCATTTCACCAGTTGTTAAATAGGTGATTAAATCGAGCGTTGCAAAACACTTTCGAATCATTCGATTAAGGCCAGGTTCTTCTAAGCCTAGTTCTTGCAGGTATTCTTTAGCCTCTTCTTTGGAAAGACTGATTAGCTCTTCTTCAAGTTTTGCAGAAAAAGTAATGACATCTGCATTTTCTTTGGCCGCATGCTCTTTTACTATTTGGACATATTTATTGGTTTCTGAGCCTAAGCAATCTTCTGACACATTTGTGGCATAAATAACTTTTTTAGCAGTGAGGAAGTTATATCTATTAAGAAGCTCTTTTTCTTCTTTGTTAAATTCTAGAGATCGAACAGGATGATTTTCATTAAGGTGATCTTTGATTTTTTGTAGCAGAGCAACTGTTGGTAGTAGCGCTTTATTGCCCTTAGCTTGTTTTTCAAGTTTTTGCAGACTATTTTCTGCCATTTGAAGATCAGCAAGAATAAGTTCAAGATTAATAACTTCAATATCAG
>JAJFMG010000081.1 GCA_021772295.1 Chlamydiota bacterium
TGCTTTCAGTAACTACATCTGCGCTAGTAGTTACTGGAATAAAAACGCCTTCCATTCCAAGTTCATGCAGATTGGATTCGATGATGTATTCAATGCTTGGGATTTGACCATTTAGCATTGAAGCGTCACCTACAATTGCAATTTTATTTGCCTTTGTAACTTCTTGAAAAACTTTAAGTTCATGCAGAATACTTTTTTGCCCTCTGTAATAGGCAATATTGCTATTTAGCTTGGGAATATCTCTTGGCGATTTGGCAAAGAATATACTTACATCATAGCCTATGATGACGCCCTTATTGATGTCTTTTTTTTGCAGAGCTGCGTAGGAGGACAAAACACCAAGTGAAATTACAAGATCAATATCGGGATTGCGAAGAGCTGTTGTAAGAGCCGCATTTGCTCCCCTTATGTTCCAATTATCAATATAGTCCACAAATTCAATATCGAATTCATTGGCAAGAAGATCCGCGATTTCGCTTTGCACAAGTGAATAGAAAACGTTGCCGTGGGCCTGCGGTCCATCATAGACAAGAGCTATATTCACCTTTTCTATGGCTATAGCTAGATTGCAAAAAGCGCACAGAATAACAATATTGATTATTCTTTTCATGTAAATACAATTAAATAAGCTTATTTAATCTTCTATTACAATAAAGATCTAATTAATCTCAATTAATTAGTTGCAAAACTGGCATTGACTTTTGAATCGAATCTTTTTAAAGTGCGAAATATAGAAAAAGGTTAATTCATGCTAAGTTTTTGTCTGTTCATCTCTGTAGCAGCGCTCATTGATTCCGCGAATCCATTGAACATTGCAACGCATATTTACTTACTTGGAACACCCAAACCAGTGCTTAGAGTATGTTCATTCTTGATAGGGATCTACGTTACATATTTTATCATTGGGACTTGCATTGCTTTTTTTCTATATGATTTTGTGGATGACTTTTTCAGAAATCCACAATTGATTGACTATATTTTTGGTAGTATTATTGGATTAATACTCATTGGATTTGGATTCTATACTTTTCATAAAGAAAGAAGAAAAATTCATCATGAAAAAAAGCCTTTCTCTCTAAAACCTATGGGGACATTTTTTTTAGGAACTTTGATAACAATCGCAAATCTTCCAACTGTATTTCCATATTTAGCAGCGATTGATCAGATGCTCAAAGAAGATTTGGAGTTATTTGAAATTCTAGCCGCCATTTGGTGGTATAATGTACTTTATATTTCGCCACTTCTTGTTCTTTTTGTCATTTACCTAATTTTACGAAGGAAAAGTGAGCATCTTCTTATCATTACAAAAGATTTTGTTGATAAATGGGGAGGCAGAGCAATGGCCGTTCTTTTCATGGGACTTGGAGTCTATCTACTTGTAGATACCGCTATTTTTCTTTTTAACGGTATTGCAACCTAGAAAGGTCCAAGTAAAAGGGAAGTTGCATTCCTTCTTTAATGCTCTCATCATCTGCGCTGATCCCTGGAACTCATACAATGATATGGTTTATGATTTGTAGATTTATTCAACAAGTAAGAAAATTCTTGTTGGTATGCGATTGAGGTCTTATAGTTGTCCGTAAATGAGGTGGTAATATGCAGAAGATAGAGAAAGAATCATTTGAGCTTATGGGCATTGAAATAAGAACAAGTAATGCTAAAGAAGATTTTTCAGGCATGTGGGATATCTTTTTCAAAGAAGATTACGAACATAAAATTCCAAATAAAGTCTCCGATGACATTTTTGGGCTTTATACTGAATATGAATCAGATCACATGGGTGAATTTACATTTTTTATTGGATGCAAGGTGAAAAATGGTACAAAGCCTCTACCTGGAATGGTTATAAAAAAGGTTCCAGCGTCTACCTATGCAAAATTTGATGTTGAAGGCGAGTTTCCAAATTCACTTATTACTAAATGGCAAGAAATTTGGGAAGCAGATCTTCCAAGAAGCTATAGCTGTGATTTTGAAGTCTATAGCAAAAACTTCCAATCTCCCAATCAGCCTTTTCATATTTATATAGCTATTAGATAGGTTTTTTTTGATCAAAAAAAATGACTTTTTTTATATGATTGCTATTGTTTAGTGAGTGTATTTTGTAGGAGGTGATCATGGAATATTCTTTTACAGATCAAGTGCAATCAGCTCTTGAAAAATCGGTTCAAATAGCAACTGAGTATAAGCATACGCAAATTAAACCAGAGCATTTGTTGCAGGCTTTCCTATCTGATCAAGATGGTCTTTTAGGATCACTTCTACGTAGCTGCAATCTAGATCTGCTAAATTTGGAAAAAAGTTTGCAAGCCTCATTATCTTCGATGCCTTCGTTTGAGGGAGTAGGGAGTGATCCCCAAGTTTCGAAGGAACTACATACTCTTTTACAAAGCGCAAAGCGCTTTGCAACTGACTGGAAGGATGATTTTATTGCATCCGATCACATGCTTCTCGCATATTATGATCAAAAGCAAGAGCCCATTTGGAATTTTATTAAACATTTGTCTAGTAGTGAGCTTTCAGAAAAGGTAAAAGAGACTCGAAAGGGAGAAAAAATGGAAAATGCAAGTAGTGAAAGTAGTTTAAAAGCCTTAGAAAAATATTGTAAAAGTTTAACAGGACTTGCAAGAGCTGGAAAGTTAGATCCCGTAATTGGGCGAGAAGAAGAAATTAGGAGAACGATTCAAATATTGAGTCGTAGAACAAAAAACAACCCTCTTTTAATTGGTGATCCAGGTGTTGGTAAAACAGCAATTGCTGAGGGTCTTGCCATCCGCATTTTTCAAAGAGATGTCCCCGACGCCTTGCAAGATAAAGAACTTTTCACACTCGATATGGGAAGTTTGATAGCAGGTACTAAATATCGAGGAGAGTTTGAGGAAAGGCTAAAGGGGATTTTAAAAGAGGTTGAAAAAGCTGAGGGAAAAATTCTCCTCTTCATCGATGAAGTGCATACATTGGTGGGCGCTGGCGCGAGCGATGGCGCAATGGACGCCGCTAATTTATTAAAGCCTGCCTTAGCAAGAGGAACTTTGCATTGCATAGGCGCTACAACAATTGCTGAATATAAAAAGTACATTGAAAAAGATGCTGCTCTTGAGCGGCGGTTTCAGCCTGTAAATGTTGATGAGCCAAATACATTAGATGCGATTACAATCTTAAGAGGCTTAAAAGAAAAATATGAAACATTTCATGGAGTACAGATCACGGATAAAGCGATTGAAGAGGCTGTATATTTATCTCAACGGTATATAGCAGATCGGTTTTTGCCTGATAAAGCGATTGATTTAATTGATGAAGCTGCAAGCTTAATCAAAACCCAAATGGGTAGTGTGCCGCTTCCTATTGATAAAAAAGAAAGAGAGCTTAGCTCCCTACTGGTTCAAAAGGGTGGGGTCAAAAAAGGTGATAAAGTTGACCCTGAACTCGAAAAAAAGATTGCAAGTACCAAAGAGGAGCTTGCAGCGCTAAAAACCGAGTGGGAGAAAGAAAAAAAACTCATCGACTGCGTTAAAACAAAAAAAGAAAGTTTAGAGCTACTTCGCTTTCAGGAGGAGGAAGCAGAAAGGGCGCTTCAATATGAAAAAGTTGCTAAGCTTCGCTATGATCAGATCCCACAAATGGAAAAAGAAATCGAAGAAGCTCAAAAAAGCCTAAACGAGAAGGAGAATCGACTTCTTAAAGAAGAGGTCGATGAACATCTCATTGCAGAGGTTGTTTCCAAATGGTCGAAGATTCCTGTATCGAAGATGCTTGAGACCGAAAAGGATCGATTGATGAATTTGGAAGAGATCTTGCAACGAAAAGTTGTTGGGCAAGAGTTTGCAGTAACAGCTGTATGTGATGCCATTCGAAGATCTAGAGCTGGGCTTTCTGATCCTAAAAGGCCTATTGGAGCTTTTTTATTTGTAGGCCCAACAGGTGTTGGAAAAACAGAACTAACTAAAGCGCTTGCCTTAGAGTTATTTGATAAAGAAGACGCTATTATCAGACTTGACATGTCTGAATATATGGAGAAGCATTCTGTTTCTAAATTAATAGGAGCGCCTCCAGGATATGTAGGCTACGAAGAAGGGGGCGGGCTTACCGACGCTGTGCGTAGATCTCCCTACAGCGTGGTGTTATTAGACGAAATTGAGAAAGCTCACCCTGATGTTTTCAACATCTTACTGCAAGTTTTTGATGATGGACATATCACTGATAACAAGGGACGAAAGATCAACTGTAAAAATGCACTTTTTATTATGACCTCGAATTTAGGATCTCAGCTTTTATTAGAAGGTCTTCAGGAGGAAAATCTTCACAGTAAAGAAGAAATGCTTTCTTTAATCGAGCCTATTATTGGGAAGCACTTTAGGCCTGAGTTTATCAATAGGCTTGATGAAATATTACCTTTTATGCCGCTACAAAAAGCAGATGTTGAAAAAATTGCCAAGTTGCAACTTGATCTTGTTTCTCAAAGGCTTCATGCAAAAAATATCACTTTAAGTTTTGATGAGACTGTTGTAAAAGAACTTGCTGAGAAGGGGTATGACAAAACTTTTGGAGCAAGGCCTTTAAAAAGACTTGTTCAACATGCAGTTGTAAATATGCTTTCAAAAGCCTTAATACAAGGTCATATCCAAGAAGGCATGAAAATCAAACTCGTGTTTTCTAACCAGCAGATTACTTATGAAGTTTTTCCTTCATGAAAAAGTCGCTAGAAAAACTAGCGACTTTTGTAGAATAGATTGAACTAAATTATAAAATATTCGTTAGAACGAATTAGATGGTACCAGTCTTTTAGCAACGTATTTAAATAGGGCCTTTAATCTACCCAGCTTTTGCACAATGGGATAGGTCTTTGTATAGCCTTTTCTCTGTCTGAAAGGGTGGAGAAAAGATTCTTGGAGACAACTTGAGAGAATCGCAAAAATGCTCAGAAATATAATGATTCATCATCGGAGTATTCACTTGAGTTTACAGGCTCAGGAGTCATGTTATCAGCGGTGTCTGTCCTGGCAGAATTTTGTAGTTGTTGAGCAGCAAGAACTACTTGAGTGAGTTTTGAAGTAATTCCTTCAATAACAGCCATTTGCACGATAAATTTTTGTTTAAGTGGTAAAAGAGTGTTCAATAAATCCTTGTTTGCGTCTGCAGGATTTGCTTCTAAGAATTGTTCAACTTGACCAAAAATCATCTGTTCCCATATATGCTCAACTCTAAATTCGTATATTACTTGAAGAATCAAGTTAAAAGGACGGCTCAATCCTTCCTGGCTCATTTTACTTTCAAGTTGTTGCATTGCAAGAGTTATAGGAAGAAATTGGTTTGGCTTGTTCTGCTTTATTAGTTCAAATACGCGTTTGTAAGTTTTTTTGATTCTAGAGGTATTATCGCTTGTTAAATCATCTTCCGAGTTTATTTCGTAACAAGTACTAAGTGATTCTGAAATCCATTTTACAAGCTGGTTTTCATAAGACTCCGCGTCCTCTATAAAATCCGGTAATGTGTCATAAATTTGTAAAGATTGCTCAATTAAAGGTTGCTCACTTTCTAAGTCTTGCAGTGTGAGGTCTTCTTCTATGTATTGTGCTTCAGTGGGGGAAGGACTTTGTAGAGATGAAGCGGCCATAATTCACCTTTAATATTATTTGGTTATTTGAGAGAAAAACTGTAGCCCATTTTTGGTGTTTTTGTCTAAACAATTATTAGAATTGTATGCGATATGTTGTTTTTTTAAGATGGTTTATAAACTTAATTTTTAAGAGTTTTTGTATTAATTATAACTAAATATAATAAACTCAGTTCAAGTGGCAGTACTTCTTGCTTTTTTCCAAATAGATCGCTACTTTGCAAATGGAGGGATTCAAGTCATGTTTACACGTTATATCTTACCCATTTTAGCTTTACTAGGAGTTTTCTTTGGGGCTTTTATGGTTTTTTATGGAATGCAAAAACCGCCAACACCACCCATTGAGTTTCCGCCTGCAGTTTCACCCTATAAACATGCTGTATCAGGCGCTGGAATTATTGAAGCTGCGTCTGAAAATATATTAATCGGAACTTCATTTAATGATGTTGTAACCAATGTTTACGTTAAAACAGGTGATGTCGTGGAAGAAGGAGCGCCTCTTTTTAAAGTAGATACGCGAACATTTGATGCAGATTTAGAAGAAGCAATGAAAGCTCGTGATAAAGCAAAAGTTAACTTTGCTGATCAAAAACAACAATTTGAACTTTATTATAGTCTTAAAGACAAAGATGCTGTTTCTCAAAATGAATATAACCAAGTATTTTATTCCTTTGAAAAAGCGAAACAAGAACTAGAAGAAAGGGAAGCTGCTATAGATGTTGCTAAGTCGTTTATTGAAAAAGCAACTGTAAAAGCGCCCATAAAAGGTGAGGTTCTTCAGCTCAATGTAAGGCTCGGTCAGAATGTAGAGCTTAATCCTTTTTCTAAGCAACCATTGATTATTTTCGGTAATGTTGATCAGTTCCACTTAAGAGTAGATATTGATGAAGCGGATATTTGGAGAGTCCAAAAATGTGCAAAAGCGACTGCTTTTGTAAGAGGAAATAGCTCGATTGTCATTCCCTTGCAATTTGTGAGGATAGAGCCCTATGTTGTTCCTAAAACATCTCTTACAGGTGATAATAGTGAGCGTGTGGATACAAGAGTTCTACAAGTCCTTTTTTCTTTTGAAAAAGATTTATATCCGGTGTATGTTGGACAAATTTTAGACGTGTATATGCAGGCGATTCCAATAGATAAGAGGTATGATGAAGACGCCTTTGTATCTTAGCCTTTTGCTTTGCAGTTCTTGTATGGTTGGTCCAAAATATAGCGATCCTACAAGCGCTACGCCTAAAAGTTTCAAGCATGCAGAAAAAGAGAATGATATTCCCAAAAAGGTCTCTCATTTTTGGGAAGCTTTTCAAGATCCAAAACTTTCGTTACTTGTTGAAAAGGCAATGAGTACAAATTTTGACCTTTTAATTGCTTTAGAAAAGATTCAAGAGACGCGCGCTTTCTATAACTTACAAATTGCAAATTTTTTTCCCGAAATTGATGCAAATGCTCTTGCAACGAGATCACGCATTTCTCAAAATATGTTTGATGCGCCTTTTTTGGGACCAGCTTACCAAAATTTTTATCAGCTAGGTTTTGATGCTTCTTGGGAAATAGATGTATTTGGAAAATTGAGAAGGGAGAGAAGAAGCGCATTTGCTTTGGTGAAGGCCCAAATAGATGAGATGCTTGATGTAAAACTTATTTTGGCATCAGAGATTTGTAAGGTATATTTCGAGATTAGAGAACTTCAAAATCTTTTGAAGCTCTCTAAAAAAAGAGCTGCTATTCAAGAAGAAATTGTAAAACTTAGTGAGGATCTCTTTGAATCTGGACTGCAAAGTGATATCGATCTGAATGTCGAAAAAGAAGAAGAAAAGCGATTACTACAAAGAATTTATGATTTAGAAATTATCTATCAAAAAAGTCTGTTTCGCTTAACAACGCTTCTTGGCGTTTTACCCGAAGAAAAGCTTTGTCTTGATGAAGGGATAGTGCCTGTTGGGTATTTTCAAATGGGGATTGAAATGCCCTCAGAGTTACTTCGCAAAAGGCCAGATATTCGAAAGGTAGAAAATCTTTTTGCAAGTAAATTCGAAGACGTTGGCTCTGCGGTAGCTGACTTCTTTCCTCGGTTTAATTTACTTGGATCTTTTGATTATAGCTCTAATAAGGTGGAAAAGTGGTTTAATGCTGGAAGTAGAGGGTTTTCTATTGGTCCTTCTATGAATTGGCCAATCCTTACATTCGGAAGGCTTCGCTCAAATTTGCAGGAAAAAAAATCTGTACAAAGACAGGCGTTACTTGATTATGAAAAGAGCGTAATTGAGGCATTTGCAGATGTGGAGGGCGCTTTTGTAGCCTATTTTACATCCAAGAAAGCCTTAGATGAAAAAAAAGAAGAGCTTATTTTTGTCTCA
>JAJFMG010000082.1 GCA_021772295.1 Chlamydiota bacterium
CATGTAACCCTGTTTCAAAAAGTTCTTTTAAACTTGTCATGACTACTTGCTGTTGTTTGACAAGAGACATCCCTTCGAAGGTCTCTGATATTACAATCGCTTGAAGATGCACACCATCATTTCTAGGGTCTTGGACAATAACTTGGGCATCTGGAATGTTCTTTAGAATTTTTTCTTGAATGAGATCAAAGATTTCCACTTGAGTCTCCATGCAGTTAAGATTTGCAGCTATTGTAATTGAAAAGTGCTCAAAGTGATAGCATTATTATTCAAAAAAAAATTAATCGTCTTCTTCAAGTCGAAGTTTTTTCTTTTCTTCAGCAATTTGGAGGCGATACTTTCTGCGAAGCTCAGCTTCCTTGTAGCGCCTTTTTTGAATTTTTGTTTTGGGAATTACTTCAGGAACAGATGTAGGTTTATCATTTTCGCCAAGCGCTACAAAAGTAAAATAGGCGGATAAAATGTGGGTTCGATCCATAGAATGAGCATCCTCAGCAAGTACTTTTACCCCAATCTCCATAGATGATCTCCATGCTTTATTGATAGAGGCTTTGTAGATGAGATTCTCTCCACGTCCAGCTGGAGCTAAAAAGTGCATTGCATCAACAGATGCAGTAACGCAGATCCTTCCACTATGTCTTTCTGCTACAACGTGCGCAATTCGATCGAGGGTTGCCATAATAAGACCGCCAAAAACAGTGCCCTTAGAGTTCAGGTCATTTGGAAAAATGCGGTAACAATAATCATTTACGGCAGTCTCTTCGATGCCTCTAGATTTAGGAATAGTCATGTAGTCCCTCAGTTAAAAACGACGGTTTTATTGCCGTCAATCATAACTCTTCTTTCTACATGATATTCAATTGCTTTGGCAAGTACTAAACTTTCGACATCATTGCCTACTTTAGTAAGCATTTGTGGGGTATAGGTGTGATTTACACGAATAACTTCTTGCTCAATGATAGGTCCTTCATCTAGATTTTCAGTAACATAATGCGAGGTTGCACCGATCAGCTTTACGCCACGATCATACGCTTGGAAATAAGGCTTTGCTCCTTTAAAGCTTGGTAAGAATGAGTGATGAATATTGATAGCTTTTCCATGAACTTTTTCACAAAAGTTCGGAGATAGAATTTGCATATACCTTGCAAGGATGACAAGTTCTATATCAAGATTGTCTATAAGATCTAAAATCTTTTGCTCCTGGGAATCTTTGTCTTTATTTTCGATTGGAAGGTGGTGAAAGGGGGTTTGATGCCAGGATGCCATCTTTTCTAAGGTTTCATGGTTGGAAACAATTGCAGGAATTTCAATTGGAAGTTGGTTTGAGTAGACTCTATGGAGCAAGTCATTTAAACAGTGAGATGCTTTAGAGACTAAAATAAGGGTCTTAGTCTTCCGACTTTTATTTTGCAAGTGATACTTCATTGAAAAAGAGTCTGCTAAATTTTGAAAACCTTCACTTAGCTTTTGCTCAGAACTTTTTGATTCAAACACAACTCTCATAAAAAATGAATGAGTGGATGGATCGCTATATTGGGCTGATTCTACAATATTAGCATCTTGAGTAAGAAGATGGTTAGAAATTGCAGCTACGATTCCTTTTTTGTCAGGGCAAGATAGTGTGAAAATAAAAGTATTCATGCGCAAGATTATGGTCAATTGAGATGATTCTTACAAGCTCTCTTTCATAGATAGAGACACAATAAAATCATACTCTTTTTTTGTGACAGGTTGGATAGAGAGTCTAGATCCTTTTTGGAGAAGCGCCATATCCTTTAAGATTGCAAACTCTCGGAGTTTTGGTAATGGGATGATATTTGGAAATTTCTTTACAAAGGTGACATCTACAAGTTGCCATCTTGGGTCCTCTTTGGATGATTTGGGATCATAATAGGGGCTTTTAGGTTGAAATTGCGTAGCGTCAGGATATGGCTTCGAACAAACTTTAGCAAGTCCTGCAATGCCTGGCGGTTTAGCATTTGAATGATAAAACAGAACAAGATCTCCGATTTGCATCTCATCCCTCATGAAATTTCTAGCTTGATAGTTGCGAACACCATCCCAAGGCTCTTTTTTTTTCTTCTTAAGATCGTCAATTGAAAAAGTAGTGGGTTCGGTCTTCATTAGCCAATATTTTGTCATAGAACATTCCAATTTAAGTTTGATAGAGAGATTGGAAGAGTTTTGATTTAAAATCAAACCATTCGCCAATTTTGAGAAACTACTCTATAAAGAGCAAGTGAATGAATAGTATAGGCCGTGTGTTATCGATCGAAGCAAAATAAACCATTTCTATGCGTTGAAATAAAAAGGCTGAAGTAGGCGATGAAATGAAGATCATTTATAAAACGCTTCCCTCAAATCTTATGTAGTTTCAAATATTTTCTTCTTGAAAGACTATCGAGAAGATGTTAGAGATGTACAGAAAAATATAAGGAGTAGATGCATGTCAAAATCAGTAATTCGAGTAGCTATTACAGGCGGATCGGGTCAAATTGCATATAGTTTGTTATTTCGAATCGCAAGTGGAGAGCTTTTTGGTGAAAATCAAAAAGTAGCTCTTCATATTCTAGAATTGGATGCTGCATTGCAAGCCTTGCGAGGGGTAGTACTGGAACTTGAAGATTGTGGGTTTGAAACGCTGCACGAAGTTAAAATTGGATCTAACCCCAAGGAAGTTTTTGAAGGGGTTGATTACGCGCTATTAGTAGGCGCGAAGCCAAGAGGACCCGGCATGGAGAGAAAGGATCTTCTTTTAGAAAATGGAAAGATCTTTGTGGAAATGGGCAAAGCTCTAAATACCGTTGCTTCAAAAAATGTAAAAGTACTTGTTGTCGGTAATCCATGTAATACCAACTGTCTGATTACAATGCATCATGCGCCAAATATTCCAAGATCCCACTTTCATGCAATGACAAGACTCGATCAAAATAGAGCAAGATTTCAACTGGCAAAAAAAGCAAATGTAGATATCGCTGAAGTCTCTGATGTAACTATTTGGGGAAATCATTCTGCAACGCAGGTTCCCGATTTTTGCAATGCAAAAATTGGAAATAAAAAGGCAGTTGATATCATTACCGATAGACAATGGTTAGAGAGCGACTTTTTTACAATTGTGCAAAAAAGAGGAGCAGCTATTATTGAAGCTCGGGGAAAATCTTCTGCAGCATCGGCTGCAAATGCGATTTTAGACTCCGTAAAATCAAT
>JAJFMG010000083.1 GCA_021772295.1 Chlamydiota bacterium
TAGTACTTGGGTCGATGGATAGTAAGTAGGATTTTTTCATCTTTCTTTGTAATTGGATTGAGAAAAACAAGAGATTTTCTTGGAATATCTAGATGATTGGATGCAAGGTTTTTTCCAGAATCGATGGATCGAATTTTGAAGGTATAAGAGCCATCTTTAATATGGATCCAATGAGGAAAGGGAAAGTCTGGATTATTTTTATCGAAGTAAACTTCGATCATTTTTTGGGATAGGAGGCTTTCATCTTTTGGCCACTTGGCAGAAAATACTTCAAAAGAAGCATTCGATACTTTCTTGTTATTTTGATAAAGGGGTGGCTTCCAAAGTTTTCGGAAATCTGTCTGACCAAGTAAAGGTGGTGGGCCAATTTTTTTTCGGTCACTGTTTTTTACAGGCTCTAGTTGGAGAGCCAAAAGTTTGGTAATAAAAGATAGGTTTTGATTAATTTGTAAAAAGCTATTTTTAGTAAAAGAGTAACACTCAATGAGTTCGTTAGTAGATAGGTCAATTTCAAAAAGATCCCAAGATGTCGCATATTTGGCTCCGTCTTTCATCCAAGTGCTCCAATCTTTTCCAGTTTTAGATAATTTGGAATAGGGGAAAGAAATTTCTTCAAAGATTATCTGGTTATTGTTTTTAGAATGGATAATAACAAGAGAGCAGGATTTATTTTGTTCGAATACAATATAGTCTCCTGGACTCGCGTTTTGAAACTTTTCTTGAGTTGAATAGGAAAAAAGATAGAAAGGGAAAAGGAGGTAGAGTACTAAAGACTTCATGAAGTTCGAAAAGTGTTAGTTGGCCCCTTATCATACCAACATGAGTAATAATTTACTATGAATTGCTCAGGTTTTTCATTGACAGCTTCCCTATCTGAGTTATAGAAGGAGATAAAAGACTAAAGTGAATCATATGTCAAAAATTTCGTTTCATTTTCTTTGGATTGTGCAGGTTTGTTGCTTTTCTATAGCTTCATGTCAAATCACTTCTCAAACTCTCACATACCAGGAAAAAATTACTCAAATAGATACGAATATTAAGAAGCTTACAAACTTAAAAAACTTAGAACTTGCCAAAGCAGCAAGGGCGCAAGATCAAGGGGATCGTCTCCAGTTTAATAGCAACAACATCTCAGATGCCAGAAGATATTGGCAAGAAGCAGAGACAAGTCGAGAAATTGCAGATCGGTATCAACTCGAGATTAATAAACTTAATGCACAAAAAGCTGCGATTCAAAAAGAACATGGGATTGAGACGCCTATTGATAACAGCTCCGCGGCTCTTAGTTTTGGATATTTTGAACAAAATTTTTTAATAGAATAGTAACCAAATTGATTTTTTCTCGATCGATTGGAATAAAAAAGCTTTGATAATCTGCAACGTTTATTGAAGCTTACAATTGCACATGAAAAACCAAGTGTCAGCTGATTTAAATGAGGACCTAGAGGAAAAATTCTTTCGTCATTAATTTTTTTTTCCGTTAATATCTTTTCTTGTATTTTCTACTTTGGGATTTAATATGAAAAAAAATCAAATTATTGCTTACATACTATTTTTTTCAATATTAATTAACACTATGTATGCGGCGTCCTTTCCGCCAGCATCTTTATTTTCTTTTTTTCAAAAAAAGGAAGAATGCGAGAAGCAGCTTTTGAAAACAGAGCAACAAGCCATTTCAACTACTGATTTTGCAGCGTTTCTTGAACACAGTCGTAAAGCTAGTATTTTGAGAGAAAAAGCACTAAAACTAGAAGATTTTGAAACAGATTACTTTGCAAGCTCTTTGAAAGAAAATATGAAAGATGTTCTTGGCTTTACAAAAGAATGGTCTGTTAATGGAAAGTCTAAAGTGAAAATGAAATGGGGAGGTCTTGTTCTTAATGTTAAGCATAAGAACCCATTGCTAAAAGCAATAGAGGGTGGCGTTAATGCTAAAGCTCCTGTAAAAATTGGGCAGGACCTCTACAAAAAATCAGAAATTTTTTTAGCGAGATCTTTTTCCTTTTAATATAATTAAATATTTTAAATTCTTACGATTCAGTGAAACTTATCTTAAGTCTTTTGTAAACAATGTGATAAAAAGACTAGTTGTGTGAAAAAGAAATACTGTCAGATTTTGCAATCAACTAATTCTAAGATAGAAGTAATTTGTAACCAGTGTAATAGAGAAAACATTATTTTAATTAACTTCAACCCAGATATTTAGATTTAGTGAGCACATTTCCGTAATTATAAGTTAATTAATTTAATAATTATTGTGTTGACAATCCGATTTATATCATTATACTTTGTGCGAATTTAATATCGTATAGGGTTGTTTTATGTCGAGTGTTTCTGTTATTCCAGCAGACATAGTTTCTTCAAGTGATGCTTTAGTCGAGGCAAGAGAAAAAATTCTTGCTAATAAGGCTAAAGATAATCATTGGAACGGACTTTCTGCAACAAGCTTAGCTCAAATATCTGCATATGCTTTAAAAAAAATTTCTACAATAGGTTTGATTTTTGTTGCCTGTTACTGGCTTTCAGGATACCTAGTTTTAGGGACATTTTCTTATTCTATGTTATGGAGCTGGGAAGCAGATGTAGTATTTGCGATTGGAGCAACTCTTGGATGCGGTCTTGGGCTTTATATTGAAGAAATGAATAAATATGATTTTGAAAAGCATGGCGAAAGAGAGAGGTGGAGAGAGAGATCTGCTAAACAACTTGAGAGCTTGGAGATAAGTGATAGTCAATATGTAGCTGCAGGTCTGGGAGATATTCCAAATGAAATCCGAATTCTTGAAGCCATTATAGAAAAAGTGGGTACTAAGGGTGTATTTTACTATGGAGCAATAACCCCACGAGTACTTCAAGAAATTTTTCATAAAGAAGCTGAAAAGATGACGATTTTTGAAGTCATTGATTACTGCGAGTATTTACAATCGAAACAAGCAGAAGCAACAGAGTTATATGGCCCAGATTTGTTACCATTTACTCTTCCAACCCCTGGTGATTTTAAACATAAGTGGCAGCTCAGAGATGAAAACGGCTTATTATTACAAAGCATTGCAAAAGTTGCTGCTAAATTAGATATTGATAAGTTTGAATCCTATGACCTTATTTCAGGCCAGGAAGCTAATTTCCTACGATGTGTGCGAGCTGAATCAAGGCGTATATTGAAAGATTATAATGATGGAATTGCTCCCCTACAAAGGATCTATGAATCAGTTATAAATCCTCATATGGATAAAAGAAATTTGACTATCAAAATGGCAAGAAGTAAGTTTCAGCTTCATCCGGCTCATTCATCCATGAAGAGGGCCACTGAAAGGTTTGTTGATAAGCAAGCTGATGTAAAAAGAAGGTCGCAAGAAGATCCAGCCTATCAGGCTGCGTATGTTCGGCATCAAAGGCTGGTTGATTCTCTTCAAGTTGATGGATTAAACGATGCGTCTAGAGAACATATAGAGTTGTCTAATAGGCGTTTAATGGCTACCGAAAAAAGTGTTGCCGAAAGGTTTGCTCCAAGGTATGCATTACTACAGCAAGAATACGAAAGAGAAATCGAGCCTATAAAAAAGCAACTAATCGCTTCAAAAATAGAATGTGATGAGGCTATTTCTGAGGCTAAGCGAGAATTCGAAGCCAAAACGCGAGCATCTACGGAGCGTTTTAAAGCTCGAATTTCGAGTCATCAGCTTGTACTTGATCAAGCTTGTGTCAATATAAATCGAAGGTTTATTGAGGCTTGTCCATAATTGAAATTGATTTCTAATTCTTAATTTAGTTATTTACTAAATTATAGGGGAATTAGAAATGCAATTTTTTTTTCAGGTTCTTAGTAATTTGCAAGCTTGTGAAGATCTCTTAGAGGCTAAGCGAGTTTCTATGGTGGCTCTTGAAGATCCCATCTATACTCCATTTCATCTAGTTTCCTTGATTATTTTTTTCTTAGCTATTTTACACACCTTTTTTGCTCATAAATTTACAAAAATTGCAAATGGCATAGCAAAAAGACACAAAGTCAAAAAAGAAAATAGGAAACATCTAAATCCAATTAGCTTTGAAAACGATGAAAAAGATAAAAGTTTTTTAGCAGAGATCTTTCATTTTCTTGGCGAAGTTGAAGTTGTCTTTGGGATATGGGTTATCCCACTTCTCTTTGCAATTTTTATCTTTTATGACTGGGATACGGCTGTTCTTTATATAGATGATAGAAGCTATGTAGAGCCTATGTTTGTTGTTATGATCATGTGTATTGCTGCGACAAAACCTATTGTTACTATTGCAGAAAATGCTCTTCATTTTATTGCAAAACTTCTTGGTGACTCTATTGCAGCTTGGTGGTTTGCGATTCTAACCATAGGACCTCTTCTTGGATCTTTTATTACAGAAGCTGGTGCAATGACTCTTTCTGCAATGTTACTTGCTAGAAGATTTTACGAATATGGCCCAAGTAAAAAGCATGCTTATGCGACGCTTGGACTGCTTTTTGTGAATATTTCAGTTGGTGGTATTCTCACCAATTTTGCAGCGCCGCCTGTTCTTATTATTTCTAATTGTTGGCAATGGAGCAGTAGTTACATGCTAACCCATTTTGGTTGGAAAGCTGTTATAGGTATTGTGATATGTAATCTAGTTTACTTTTCTGTTTTTCGATCGGCTTTTACTCGGATGGAAAAAAAGAAGAAGGTGTGCAAGGTACCTTCCTTGCAGAAAAATAGAGTTCCAATGTGGATTATTCTTGTTCATATTTTTCTGCTATTTTGGCTTGTAATCAATGAACACGATCCACCAGTTTGTATTGGAAGTTTTTTACTCTTTATTGGTTTTCATCAGGCTACCTCACCGCACCAGTTTGCGCTTAATCTCAAAAGACCCATACTTGTTGGATTCTTTTTGGCAGGTCTTGTTATCCATGGAGGTCTGCAGGGCTGGTGGCTAATACCACTATTTGGAAATCTCAAAGAGGGGTCTCTTATGGCAGTTGGAACGATACTTACAGCCTTTAATGATAATGCCGCTGTGACATATCTCTCAAGCCTTGTTCCAACGGTGGTTGGCAATCTTCGAAATGCTATTATGAGCGGCGTAGTTGTTGGTGGAGGTCTCACTGTCATTGCTAATGCTCCAAATCCAGCAGGTCAGATGCTTCTTCGAAAGTACTTTGAAAATGGAGTGTCACCGCTTCGTCTTTTTTTATCAGCACTTGTTCCGACGCTGATCTTTTTTGCTATCTTTTATTTTTCTCTTATCTTGCTCTAAGTTTTATACAAAATAGAGTGATGCAAAAAATTGCAACGCAAAATAAAAAGTTGGAAGCGTTATAATAATAAGCGCGATAATTGTAGATGAGTCGCTGTAGCCTTTACTCATAGAATTATGTAATTCAGGAGTGTTTGCAGGTAAAGTAAGAAGTTCATCTTGCTCAAGTTTCGTAAGTGAAAAGGATTCTTCTGATTCCTCAGAACAAATTGAACTTATGTCATCGTCTGAAAAGCCTTCTTGTGAATATTCACCGAAGATTGCAAAAGAGGTAGAGTTATTATCTTCACTGTAAGGTGGAAATTCTTCATAAGGTAGATTTGTAATTCTTTGATGGCAGAGTGCGCAGAGTGGTTCTTTTGAAGTCAAATAATATTGGGCAATGCATCCAATGTGCGCATATTGGTGATTGCATGTTTCAACACTAAATACAGGATTTATAACAGAAGTTGCATCTAATGGATCTCGGCAGTATTCACAATTTTTAGGGCTAATCGTTATAGACGTGGGGGGCATTTAAGATCTCAAATTAGGTTGAAAATCTAAAGACGTTATCTGATGAAGTAGTATTTTTCAATGGGATATTCGAATTTTCTTCCTATACAAAAAGGACTTACAAAATAATATATCTTGAAAAAAGCTATTTCTATCAAAGCGAGTAAAGCAATATTGACATGTTACTAGATACGGTTAGACTCATCTGAGATCAATTCAAAAAGCCCATTTACTATTGTCCATAAAATACCTGCCATTGCTGCAAAAATCGCAACAAAACTAATGCGGGAACAAAGATTCATACGAGAATCTGTAGCAGTTGGATCTATAAGTTGATCTTGCATTCCATTGGAATGAAATTGAGAAAATAGTTTCAAAAAGGAATTTTGAGAAGTGTTTGGAGTATTATCATCATTGGGCAGGATTTCGTTTCTTGCAGTATCAACGCGTACAATACTTTCATGAAGATTATCATGATCTGTATCTTCAGCTGGAAGAGCAGAATCTATAACCCCATTGCATGCTGGACATCTTATTCTCGGCACATTTCGAAAATCAACTGTGAGGTTAGAATTTTTTAGCATGTTATAACAAGCTGCGTGTACTTTATGGCAGACTTTTGTAGACGTAATCCCGTTCCTGGGATCGGTGTGGCTCGAAGTAAGCACTACAAAGGAGTTTGAAGTAAGATTGTTGTCTAGACACTCAGTTAGATAACCCTGTGGTGCATGCTGATCCTTACAGATTACACACAACGAATCTAATGAAGGCATAAAATTCACCATTTTTTTTTAACTTAGCACAATATTATCTAACTAACTTAATAATTTCGCAACTATTAAATTAATTTAATTAGAAGATAAGACCAATTTGAGCGCCTAATACTAACGCATTTGAAATATCTTTATTACCTGATGGCTTGATAATGTACTGAATATCTGGGGTGAACTTAAACCAAGGAGAAAACGTTACCCAGTGGTTTAGTTCCAGTACCATTTCATAGTTTTGTGGAATATTACCAAAGGCTCCTGTCATATTTAAATTTTTAGCTATATACTGGAGCTCTCTTCGATCACTGCTATAGGTTCCATATGCTACGCCAAGATTTGTTTTATCTTCAGGTCTTGAAGGAAATAGGCCTTTAAAGACAAAACCAGCTGTAAAGAAGAAAGGGAATTCATTCCGATCTTTTGGAGCAAATAAAAGGGCCGCAAAAGGAGTAAGTCCTTGATCTTTGGTACCTTCTCGTCGGTAGATCATCTGGTCAAGTTGCAAGTAGACGCCATAATTGTTAGAGGCTTCTCCACCTAAAAATTTGTCTGTCGATTTGGTGGTTATATAGGAGCCTAATTTGTAGGTTCCAGGAAGTCCTGTGTCTTCTGGCTCTTGGTTCAATATATATCCAAGTTCTCCAATGATCTGGGCGCCATCGGTATTTTTAAATGATAAATTGAATCCATGATAACTATTTTTATTCACATTAGCATTGGCATTATACACAGCAAGTTTGGCAAGCACTCTTTTAATTGGACTGAACTGTAAATAGGCTCCCCATGTTGAGTTAGGATACGCGGTGAAAGGAACATTAAAAAAGACGCCTATTGGATTACCATCAAAGGCATTACTTACAAAATTGTAGTAGAGAGGAGATTGTAGGAAGTTATCGCCAGCTTCAATACGACCAAGTTTGATGATCAGATCTCAATCTAAAAGAGTCTGTTTAAAATAGGCTTGGTTTCAACGTACATTTTGTCCACCATAGAGCTGCGCTACTGGAAATTGGTTCCCAATTTTTTTAGAGGAAAGATTCGATCCGGACCTTGAAACCGCTGCAAAATAAAACTCGAGTCCTTTTAACTTGGTTGTTTTACCAAAGTCGATATTCATATCAAGGCCGAGTGATCCTGCATATTCAAAGCCTCGAGCTCTTCCACCAATTGGATTCCCCAAACAGTCCGTAAAAAATGATCCAGAAAATGTGACACCATTTCTAGCGAGAGCTCTTCTATTACCATTCCAGTCACCAGTCATATATTTCCATTGATACCATGGGAGTTTTTCTTTTGGCTCCGGTTTTGAAAGGTGTTCTCTCATTTCTTTATGTCGATCAGGAGCAGTTCCAGCAAACCAATGCGTTGCGCAAAGTAGTGGAGATGTAGTTGCAAGAAGGATGAGTAAGTATTTTTTCATAGTTAGATTCCCTTTTTTTTGAAGAATCTTACATTGGGCATGTCTTTAGGGCAAATTATCTTTTTGAAGACTGATTCCAACAAATCTTCCAATCATCACAGCAATGTAAAGCTGACCTAGAATAGCTTCTAAAATGGAAAGAAATTTTGCAGGTAAAATTAGAGGCGTGATGTCACCATATCCAAGAGTTGTAAGTGTTACAAAGCTAAAGTAGATAAATTGTTGAATTTGACGCACATTTCGCAAAGGAGTTGCTTTCATCCCAAATGCATAAGAAAAGGATCCAGGGTAAATATTTTCAACGAGCGAATACATATCTGCAAAAAGAAGACCGATTATAAAGTATACACATAACGATCCAAAGAGCGATTCTGTGAAGTCTTTTTGCCGAAATATGGATCTAATCATGGTTCGGAGAATAAACAGCCAAAATAGGATTGAAAATGTATCTAAGAGTATAAAGGTGCTAGCATGGGGAAGTAGATATGAAATCCAATTGAAAACAAGGGTTGGGATCATAAATACAATGCCAAGAAGAAAAATGGATTTTTTGGAACTTAGAACATAAAGGGCACCGATTAAAATCAGTGAGAACAGTATTTTGAATACAATCTGAGATAAAAAATAATTTCCTAAAAAGGGATAAATCGTAAATGTTGCAATTAAAAAGATAAGTAAAATCAAGAAACTATGTTTTGGGGGATGACTATTTCTCATGAGATTCCTCTATTTTAATTTCACTTACGTTAAATCCTTCAAAATCTACTTTAAAAAAGAGGGAATAGAAAACCGGTACTATTCCAAGAGTCAAAAAGGTTCCAATCAAAAGGCCAAAAATGATTGCAATTGCCATTGGCTCCCAAACTATTCCTCCACTAAACCACAGCGGAAGAAGCGATGCAACTGTCGTAATTGTAGTAAGTAGAATGGGCCTCATTCTTTTTTGCGCCGCTAAGATAATTGCATGCGTTTCTTTTACATGATTTTCTTCGATTTCAATCTTAATGCGATCGAGTAGTACTATTGCATTATTGATAATGATGCCAGCAAGCGATATCACACCAAGAAGTGTCATAATTCCAAAGTAGGAATGGGTGACAAGAAGACCAATAATGACTCCGATACATGCTAGGGGAATGGTAATTACTATAATTACCATTCGCTTTAAAGAATTAAACTGCGCCATGAGTAAAAAGAGGATGAGAAGAGCTGCAATCGGAAGTTTTACATAAATAGAGTTTTTTGCTTTTGTTGACTCCTCATTTTCGCCACCAATTGCCCACTTGTAACCAACAGGCCATGATTTACTCTCTTCATGAAGATACGAAATGACTTTCTTATCGATTTCAGTTGCTGTGAACCCTTCTTGAATTTCAGAGAAGATGGTAATAGTTTTTAATCGATTGCGACGAAATAAAATGGTAGGCTCCCACTCGACAAGAATTTCAGCAACTTGATGTAAGGGAACAGATTCACCCGTAGCTTGTGAATACACATTAAAGGCTTCTGTAGAAATCAGATCGACATCTTTTGCCATTTCAGAGCGAAGGATTACGGGAATTAGTTCATCGTCTTCTCTAAACTCAGAGAGGCTAATTCCAGAAATCGCAGATTCTAAAGATTTTGCGATATCGGAATTTGTAATTTGGGCTCTTTTTGCTCTTTCTTGATCCACTTTAATAACAATTTTTTTCCCTTTGTTTCCCCAGTCATTATTTACATATTTGGTGCCAGAAATATTTTCGAGTTTTTCTTCAACTTTTGCAGCTAAGGTATAAAGAGTATTTACATCTTTACCTGTGATACGCACCTCGATGGGGTTGTCGACAGGCGTTCCTTCTTCGAGGGGACGGATTTTAGCTTTCGTATCGGGAAATTTTTCTAAGATATAGTCTTCCAACTCTGCTTTAATTTCGGGTGTTTGTGTGAAATCAGTCACATTAAACAACATAAAAGCATAGTGCGTGTTAGCTGCATCAGGGTTGTGTTGCAGGCGATATCTGGGACCGCCATATCCAATATAGGTTGCAAAGTTTACGATACCATCCTTTCTTGATTCATCTACGACGAAGTTTTTGATGACAAAGTCTTCAATTTTTTTGAGAGTATTTTCCGTCCTTCGAATAGAAGAGCCGACTGGCATCTCAATTTCTGCTGTGAACATCGGAGTATCACTTGGTGGATAAAAGATTTTAGGAATAAAGCGAAGAGAGAAAATAGCGAGCACAAAAATGCCAGTTGTTAAGATTACTACAGAAAGTCGTTTTTTGAGCATAAAGAGAAGGATGTTTCGATAGGATACATAGAAAAAGCCTTGATAGGGACCTTTAGTTTTATTCGGTTTTTTTTGAAAGATTTTGTATAAAAAGGACTCTTTTTTATCTTCTTTTTTTAGCTTTAAAAAGAAGATGCAAAAAATAGGAATCATGGTAAGAGAGATAAACCAAGAGCATAAAAGGGTGATTGTTACCACTAGAAATAAAGAGCCTGCATATTCTCCTGTACCAGATTCGGCTAGGAAGATGGGCAAAAATGCAGCGGAGGTTGTAAGAGAAGAAATTAGTAGTGACATCCGTAGTTCTTTTGCAGAATGTATAGCAGCGTCTAATGCCTTTTTACCTGCTTTCATCTGTACGATAATACTTTCTGAAATCACAATCGCATTATCGACGAGCATTCCAAGTGCAATAATAAGTGATGCAAGTGAGATTTGATTGAGTCCGATTTTAAAAAAGGCCATGATAAATACTGTAATCAAAATAACAACAGGAATCAGGCTTGCAACAATAAAACCTGTGCGAAGACCTAAAAAAAGAAGCATAACAGCGCAC
>JAJFMG010000084.1 GCA_021772295.1 Chlamydiota bacterium
AATAGCGAAGAATAATTTTATTTTTGCTGTAACCTATGATCAAGAATAATCCCGCCTTGAGCACTAAGGTTATTACAAATAACGCTTCAGAGACATCAAAGCTTGCAAAGCAAATTTCTAACTTAGCTCATAAACATAAAGTCATTTGTTTTTTCGGAAATTTAGGAGCTGGGAAAACAACATTTATTAAAAGTTTAATAAATGCACTTCTACAAATAGAAGAAAGCGAAATTAGTAGCCCAACTTACACTTATGTAAATAGCTATAACAATAATCAAGATGTACATCATTTTGACCTTTATCGATTAAAAGGAAAAGATGAGTTTATTGAGATGGGTTTCGAAGAATATTTGGAAAGTGGGGACATTTGTTTAATCGAATGGTCAGAAAGAATTGAATCGATCATTCCAAGCAACGCTCTTTGCATAGAAATCTCACATTTAGATGAAGACAAAAGAGAAATTCATATTCATGTACTGGATTCAATATGAAAAAAAAACATCCCTTCTCCAAAGCTACGTTCATCAAGTCAGCATTAGAGGCTAAATTTTTTCCGAAAGAACGATTTGACGAACTCGCTCTTGTAGGTAGATCTAATGTCGGTAAATCTTCTTTAATTAATCATTTATTATTTCAGAAAGATTTAGCAAAAGTCTCAGCGACCCCAGGAAAAACGCGCCTGCTGAACTTTTTTGAAATTGATGAAAATTTGGTACTTGTTGACTTTCCTGGATATGGTTTTGCGAAAGCTGGTCAACAACATGTAAATGCCTGGACAAAAGGAATTGATCAATATTTAGAAACAAGAACATCACTCAGACTTGTTGTTCTTCTTCTCGACATCCGAAGAAAACCCAATAGAGATGATCTTCTGTTTTACTCATGGGCAAAGCATCATGAAAAACAAATTCTTATCGTGTTAACAAAACTTGATAAAATCAAACAAAAAGAAAAGATCAAAAACATCAATACAATAAAACAAACACTAGAACCTGAAAATCCAAAAGACCTACCTACCATGATAACTTATTCCATTAAAGACACAAAATATCGTAAAATACTTATCTCCACTATTAACTCGCTACTAGAAGAATAATCCATGGGATCACTTAGCAAAGATATCTTTGTATGCATCGATTGCGAAGCAACTGGCCTAGACACTGAACGTGATCAAATAATCGAAGTTGCGTACATTATTTTCACTTTTGATGAAATTCTCGACACCTTTGAAACCTTAATTAAGCCAACGATACTCATACCTGATGAATCAAGAGCAATCCATCATATCTCAGATGATATGGTTGAAGATAAGCCTAAAATCCAAGTAGTCCTCCCAGATGTCTTAAAAGCTGTTGGGAATCATCCAATTGTGGGTCATGGCATCGGTTTTGATATTGCACTATTAGACAACTCTGCAAAAAAATATAACATCGATTCAACTCTTACAAAAAACCTATCTATTGACACCCTAAGACTTGCAAGACTGTATGGAGAAAGCCCTTCTAATTCCTTAGAAACCCTTCGTAAACATTTCAATATAGCATCTCATGGAGCTCATCGAGCAATGAATGATGTGATTGTAAATATTGAAGTATTTAAACATCTGACAAAAAAGTTTAAAACGACCAAAGAGGTTATCACTCGTTTGCAAAAACCCATTGCTATGAAAAGAATGCCTCTTGGAAAGCACAAAGGGCGACTCTTCAATGAGCTGCCCATCGAGTATTTAAAGTGGGCTTCTCATCAAAAGTTTGATCAAGATTTACTATACTCACTGCGATCAGAAATCAAAGCAAGAAAGCATGGCAATACTTTCTCTCAAGCCGGAAATCCTTTTTCTACACTTTAACCTCTTTGTTCAAATTACAAAGTCATGTTAGAACGTAGATTATGGAACCATTTTCTCTCTCATCTCTTTCTTGTAAAACCAAACGTGCTCTTGTTAGAGCAGATTTCAACGTCCCCTTGGACAAAAATGGTACTATCACCGATGCCTCTCGAATTACTGCAACCCTTCCTACCATTAAATTTCTACTTAAAGAAAACTCCAAAGTCATCATATTATCACATTTAGGGCGACCAAAAGGAAAACAAGATCCAAAATTTAGCCTTCAATTAATTGCAACGGATCTCGAAAAAAAAATAGGGCAAAAAGTCCACTTTTTGCCCTTCGATTCTATTGAAAATATCAAAAAAAAGATCGATGAATCGGACGATTCTCTATTTTTAATGGAAAATCTTCGCTTCTACAAGGAAGAAGAAGATCCAAATTTAGCGCCCGAGTTTGCCAAAAAACTTGCCACTCTTGGTGATATATTTGTAAATGATGCCTTTAGTGCCTCTCATCGAGAGCATGCATCTGTATATTTTTTACCAAAGCTATTTAAACAGAAATCAGCATTTGGATTACTCATGGAAAAAGAGATTGCAATGCTTACCTCTTTAACAAAAAATCCAGACCATCCTTTTTTTGCTATTATTGGTGGGGCAAAAATTTCCACAAAAATGGGCGTCCTAAAGTCACTTGTCAAAAAAGTAGATGCCTTCTTTATTGGTGGTGGTATGGCGTATACTTTCTTGAAAGCACAAGGCATCTCAATCGGAAATTCAATTGTTGAAGATGATTTTATCGAAACCGCAAGAGAGTTTTTATCGATTTGCGAGAAAACAAAGACATCCGTTTATTTACCAAGTGATGTTGTCATCGCTGATAATTTTTCTAAAGAGGCAAATTTCAAAGTGATATCCATTGAAAAAGGCATTCCAAAGGGCTGGGAAGGAATGGATATCGGACCCCTTACCCAAAAACTATTTTCAAAAAAATTATCATCCGCAA
>JAJFMG010000085.1 GCA_021772295.1 Chlamydiota bacterium
TGCAAAACCGACCCTTTTTTGCATAAAAAAAGTAATTCTATAACGATTTATTTCTTTATTATAAGTGTCTTGGATCAAGTGAATCTTAACATGAAATTTAAGACAGACAATATTGGAAAATTCAATTTGAATTTTTACGGCCCAATACTAGTAACAATACAATTTTTTATTGAAACACTAGAAATTCTTGTTCTTAATATTTTTAAGAAGATTCCTAAAGCGTTAAATTTACTATAGCGACGAAATCGGTTTGAAGAATTTGATCTCGAAAAAAAACTTAAACCTTGTTAAAATATGATTATGCATTCTTTTCAAAGAAAAATACACCTAAGTGATACTGATGCCACTGGCGTCATATATTTCGCTAAGATGCAAAATATAGCTCTAGAAGCGTTTGAAGATTATCTTTCTAGCGTTTCATTAGATCTTTCAAATATTATCCGTGAGCAAAAGTTTCTTTTTCCTGTCGTACACGTTGATGCAAACTATATGGAACCTATTTTTGTGGGTAATAAGGTAGAGGCGCGCCTAAATCTCAAAAAAGTGGGCATCTCGTCTTTTACTTTGTTTACAGAGATTCATAAGAATCAAAGCATTGTGGGTACTGTACAAATCACACATGTAACCATTGACTTTGCGAGTAAAAAATCAGTAAATATTCCAAATGACTTAAAGAGGCATTTACAAAAGCTTTCCTAATAAAAATTTTAGATATCTTTCCAAGATGTGTTTATTTTTTCTGTGGGGAAAAATTGATGTGGGATTTTGAATTTAGGCAATCTCTCTTGCAAAAATGCAACCAAGTTTTCCGTTTTAAAATCTCCCGTATGAGAGATGAATGCGATAGGTCTTTTACCACATTCAGGATCTTCTCTTCCTTCAACTCTTACTTTATAAATTCCTGGGAATTTCAAAAGAACATTTTCGATTTCTTCGGGTTGAATGTTTTCTCCATAAGTAATAAACATCCGGTCTTTTCTTCCAATACAAATAAGTTCATTTTCTTTTGAGAGCTTTCCTATATCACCTGTTGGAAAATATCCATTTGAATCTTCTCTAACTAAAGAGCCCTCTTTGAGGTACCCTAGGAATAGAGACTTTCCAGTTACCCAAATTTCATTGCCATTAGAAATTTTCACTTTGCAGTGAGGCAATATTTGGCCTGCCTTTGCTGAGGCATGATTAATGTTTTGCGTCGTCGCTACTTGCGAACACATTTCGCTCATTCCATATGTGGGATGGAGTGGCAGGTTGGCTTTGACACCTTCTTTAATTAGTTGTAGTGGGGCTCTGGCACCACCGAGCAAGATGTAATTTACCCTTTGAGAAATCAGCTTAAGGCTTGTTTTTTCTTGCTTTAGAAGACGATAGAGTTGCGTTGGGACAAGAGAAACTCTTGTAACAGGAAATTGTAGAAGACTTGAAACTAGAGATTCATCACTAATGGCAATTGCTCCACCCGATACAAACGCTCGAAAAACTGATGCAAGCCCTCCAACATGAAAAAGAGGAAGAGAAATAAGAGTTGTATCCTCGCTTTTCTGTTTAGAAAAGCAATTGCTTCCCTGAGCGCTTTCGATGTGATTTTCAATAGATGTAACTGCAATTTTGGGATTTCCACTGCTTCCAGAAGTATATAGATAAATCGATGGCTGCTTCAGAAGGTATGTTTGATGGCTATATTTTTGCGTTTTTGTAAAAGAAAAAGATTTTAAGGTAAGGGATGGTATGGCATCTATTTTGGAGTATGGAATTATCTCATCATGGATGAGATAATTCACATCGGTTTCTTGCTGAAAATTTTCAGGAATAGGGGCTTTAGGATTTAGTATTAGGATCTTTGCTTGGCATCTAAGTAACGCAAAAAAAAGTAAGATCATTTTTGGTGAATTTGCTAGAGAGAGAGCTACCATTACATCTTTTTTGATTCCATTGCTCTGTAGTTGATTTGTCAAAGAGTTAACAATAGCAAAGCAATCTAAGTAACGAATAGACTGTTCATCTGTGTAGATGGCAATATTTGAGCTATGCTTGGTAAATAAACAGGGGATTTCTTCCATATGAGTTTCAATTTGCTTGTATCAATGGGGTTTTTAGAAATGATGATACTATCATTTACTTTTTCGATAGGAATAATATTATCGATAAAATCTTCAAAAGTATCTAGTCCAATTGGAGTATGAGAGCAGTTAAAGACTTTGGCAAAATTTGCAATATGGTATAGACCAAGGGATGATTCAAATGAACTTGAAAAGCTACATCCACATCCCATTTTCAAGAGGCTTGGGATTAGCTTTTGATAAGTGGATATGCCTCCCTGCATTGTTGGTTTTAAAATAGCAAATTTCACATTTGCCATTGGAAAAATCTGATCTAGGTTATGATCTCGCAATGTTTCATCAAGTGCAATTGGATGGTTTGATTCCTTTCTAAATACTTTTAGCGCACGTAAGTTAGAAACTGGTTCTTCTAGATATTCAAAGGTATCTATATCTGGAAAAGCCTTTATAAAATGCATTGCATTTTGTAAGTCCCACTTTTGATTGATATCTATACGAAGTCGAAGGTTTTGTGTTAAAAGCTCAGTTACAAGCAAAACAGCTTGATCAGGTGAAAAAGAAGAGAGCTTCAACTTTGCAACACTTGCCTTTGGAAGAGTACTTGCTTTATTTAGAATTTGCTGCGCTGTGCCTCTTAGCAGAAATGATAATGGAAGCTCAATTGGCCTATTTTTTAGTGATAGATCTAAAAGAGCAGATTCGATCCCGAAGTTTACAGAGGGTAGTTTTGAGAGTGGAAATTTTCTTTTTGGATTACTAAGGCATCCGATTAGTTCTATGTATGCCCCTTCAAGATTTTCTTTATTAAAGCCAGCAAGTGGCGCTATTTCACCAAATCCTTGTTTTTCATTTGTGGTGAATTCTAAAATAAATCCTTTGCGCGGAAGTGTATTTTTTTGTGCGAGGCAGAAGGAATAAATGCGGGCTTCATCGATTTTCAAAGTAGGTATCCGATGAAAAATAGAGTGGTATATAAATAATAAAGTATTCCGATTTTACTGAAAAAAATAGCAAAATCTGAAGGGGAATTAGCGTGTGTAAGTGCTTTAAAAATGGGGACTATTGGAATGATTGTAAGGGATGCTAGTAGAATAAAAAAGTGGCTTTTTTCAATCATAATTAGACTTATGGGAACAACAAAGCATAGAAGAAGCATGAGTTTTAGATGTAGCTTTTCTGCATTTGCTCCAAAGCGCACAACCAGTGTTTTTTTATTAGCTTTGCTATCTTCTTTTTCATCTCGAAGGTTATTTAGAATAAGAAGTGAATTAGAAAGGGCCCCTGGAGCAATTCCTGCGATAAGTGCATATATCGAAAACATGCCAGTTAGTAAATAGTATGTCCCAAGAGTTGCCACTGGACCAAAAAACAGAAAAGCAAAGATGTCACTTGTTCCAGAATAAGACAGTGATTTAGGTCCTTTGGTGTAAAATATTGCAAGTAACATCGAAAGGCAAGTAAGCAATGTAAAAGCAACTCCTCCTTTGATAATAGGATATATACTTGCAAGTAGCGCAATACACAGCATTGCCATAATTGCAATTTTCATTTCATGAAGTGAAATAAGATTTGCTTGCAGTGCTCTTTTTGGCCCCTTTCGATCATTCGTATCAGCTCCTTGCAAATGATCGAAAAAGTCATTTGCGAAATTTGCCGTAATTTGAATGCTAAGTGCAAAACATAGTATACATAGAAACATCGGAAAAGAAAAATGTGTACTTGGGCAAATAGATGCTCCAATCACAACGGGAGAAATCGATGCAATGAGAGTTTTAGGTCTAGTTGCGCTCAGCCAAATAGAAAGTGTATTCATGGTCTTTTGGGGAACTTACTAAAGTCTGGTTTTCTTTTTTCTTTAAAAGCATTATGCCCCTCTTTTGCCTCTTCTGACATGTAGTAGAGAAGTGTGGCATTACCAGCGAGTTCTTGCAATCCTGATTGTCCATCACAATCTGCGTTTAAAGATGCCTTTAAGCAGCGAATAGCAAGTGGGGAATGTTCGAGTATTTTATTGCACCAGTCTACTGTTGTGGTTTCTAGTTCTTCATAGGGTACTATGTGATTGACAAGTCCCATGTCTTGCGCTTCATGAGCACTATACTGTCGGCATAGATACCAAATTTCGCGAGCCTTTTTCTGTCCAACAACTCGTGCTAAGTAGCTTGCTCCAAAGCCACCATCGAATGATCCAACTTTGGGTCCTGTTTGCCCAAAGGTGGAGTGGTCAGCTGCAATTGTTAAATCACACATTACATGAAGAACATGACCGCCACCAATAGCGTAGCCGGATACCATTGCAACAATTGGTTTGGGACAATGGCGCATTTGCTTTTGGAAATCTAGTATGTTTAGTCGATCAATCCCTTTTTCATCAGAATAACCAGCATGTTGTCTAATGGATTGATCACCACCAGAGCAAAATGCATCTTTGCCATACCCTGTTAAGATGATCACACCAATTTTTTCATCATTGCGAGCATCCGAAAGAGCTTCAATCATTTCATTTACAGTAAGAGGCCTAAATGCGTTATGAATCTCAGGTCTATTAATCGTAATTTTTGCAATGCCATTATATTTGTGATATAAAATGTCTTTGTAAGTTTTACACTCTTTCCACTCGATTTTTGATTTAGTAATTGCAGACATTTTTTACCTTTTGGTTATGTTACGAAAATAATGAAAGCGCAGCTTTCAATTTGGGAGAACCTAATTCCTTTTGCAATTTTCTTTGCAGTTTCAAACTTGCTCCCTTTTCTACAAAGACTTCCACAATAGTAGAGATAGGGTTTTCATAAAAGGAAAGAAGTACTTGCTCTATGGAGCCTGATGGCTCCATTTTTTGATAGGAAATGTCAAACATTTTTGCTGCATGTTCCAAATGAATCGTGTGAGATGTGAAAAAATAATTATCTACCAACTCTTCTTGCAAATGGCTATTTTGCCCAATCGGCAAAAAGGAAAATATGCCTGAGCCTCCATTATTAATCACAATGGTGAGCATGGGTTGATTGGTTCCTTTTAGCATTGCAAAGGAATTCATATCATGTAGGGCTGTCATATCACCCAATATACTAACTACGGGTTTTTCAAGACCTTCTGCTATCCCAAGCGATGTGGCTATATTTCCATCAATGCCAGATAGACCTCTGTTTGCAAAAATATCAATATTTGAGCCTTTTGCAAATAGCAGGGCGTCCGCGTCGCGAATCGGTCGACTATTTCCAATAAAATATACACAAGAATCAGAGAGTGTTTTAGAAAGGCTATAAAAAAGAGAGCTTTCTGAAAGGTTCTCTTGTTTCTTAAAAAAAACCTCTAATTGGCAGCTGACTTTTGTACCTTGGTCAATCCAATTATTTAGCCATGATCTAGATTCTCGTTGAGGAAGTTTTGGATGGAGCTTTTCAATAAAAATATTTGGAGTACATTCAATTTTATGGGTAACTTTGTGTGTTGGATCAACTCGCTTTGAATTATTAGATAAATGAGTATATAGCTTTAGGTCACTTGTTTCTATAGATTGCAATAAGCTTTTGGAAACAAAATTTCCACCAATATGAAGAGCTGCTTCAAAATAAAGCTCTTTGCAAAGAGCTTTATTAGAAAAAATCAAATCATAGCTTGTGATAATATTTTTATGATTAATATGTCTGATTTTTGAGCAAACATCTGCAAAGATAGGCCAATTTAATTTTTCAGAGAGTTTGATTACCTCGTTTGAAGTTAAATTTGATGTGCCAGAGCCAATAATAATTATCCCTTTTTCGATGCGTATCATTTCTTCTACCATCTCTGAAATTTGAGATTCATCGATGTACTCTTCAGGTTTAATATAAGTGATTTTTGGAATCGCAGCGTGTTTATCACTACTTTTTTTGCTTTTTTCATAAAGAGGGGCATCGAAGGGGCAATTGATTTGAATGGGGCCACTTGGAGATTTACATGCAGTATAGACAGCATTGGCTACTATAGAATCCACTGCGTTCTGATCATTTTTAGAACTAGGTACATGTAACTCAATACACTCTTTTGCAAAATTGCCAAACAGATTGATTTGATTTGTTGTCTGACTTGCGCCGCAATTTTGCAGATGAAAAGGTCTATCTGCTGATAAAATAATGAGGGGAACAGAGGCTTCTTTTGCCTCCATTACGGCCGGCATTAGGTTGCCAACAGCGGTGCCAGATGTGACAATAATACAAACAGGAGTTTGAGTTGCTTTTGCATACCCTAAAGCATGAAATCCGAGACCTCGTTCATCAAAATGGACATGTGTTTTAGCAAGCGGATGTTGCGCTACTGCTTGAACAAGGGGGGATGATCTATAACCTGGGGCTATGCAGAAATAGCGCACATTTTGGTGCACTAGTTCATTAATGACTCGTTTGGCATGGCAGATATTGCTTGTTTGGAATTCGGTATGCATGTTTCGCTCCACAGATGAAATTGTCTCATTTTATTTTCCGTTTCTATCCACTCCCTTTCAGGAGTAGAGCCTTCAACAATACCACAACCGGCAAACAATCTTAAATGGTTTTTTTCGATAAGAGCAGATCGAATACCCACATAAAAACTTGCTTTTTCAGGTGTTAAGATGCCAATTGGCGCTGCATAAAACCCTCTGTTAACAATCTCAATCTCTTCGATGAATTTTTTTGCAAGGTTTGTAGGAGCACCACACATAGCTGGTGTTGGATGAATTAGGTCTAAAATACTTTGGTTGGATGTGGTTTTTTTGAGGGTGCCATAAGCTTCGAAGAAAAGATGTTGTACATGGCTTGTTTGCAGAATGCTATTTGCATTTTGCAAAGTAGAAGCTTTGCAAAGGTGTTTGATTTTAGAAAGAATATCTTGTTTTACAAAATCAAACTCATGCAATTCCTTATGGTCATTTTGGAGCTTTTTTTGCAAGTGCTTGTCATCACTGGGATTTTTTCCTCTGGGGATTGTTCCTGCTAATGCAACAGTTCGCAGTAAATCCTTCTTCCTTTGAAAAAGAAGCTCAGGAGTTGCGCCTATAAAAGTAGAATCTTCAGAAAATTTCAGAGCAAATAAGGTGGAGTTGGAGGCTGTATTCGAGAGTTTTTCTAGGATTGAAAAAGGGCAGATATCTTCTTCAAACTCATAATGCAATTCTCTTGCTAAAACAACTTTTTCAAGTGGTGTTGTTTTAATTGTATCAAGCGCGTGATACACCATTTCAGACCATTTGGAAAGACGGGGAGTTTCGATTCTTTTTGTTGGATCGAATAGTTTACGAGGTTTTTCAAGCAATTCGAAATTTGCCAGGATGCGCTCTATTTCTAACTTGGTATCAGAAGAGATAAGATTAAGAGAAATAATGGTTTCTTTTTCTTTTTGCAAAATCTCAATTTGAGGCAGAAAAAAACAGGATTTGGGAAAGTGTTTGCTTTTCTTTTGATCAAAAGAAAAAGCTCCAAAGAATATTGGGGGCAGACGCGCATCATGCGTTTCAATGGAAGGCAAGCTTTCAAGATAGAAATGAGCCCCTATAAAGACATAGGCTTCATTACTATTGTTTTCTTTCCAAAAACCAAGCGGCGCAAGATTTTGCGCTCGTAGCAGCGAAAATAGATTTGTATTTGGGAGAGATAATGAGATTCTCTTTATCTCTAAATGTGTGTCAGTATTAACTATATGAATAGATGCATTTGGAAGTGCATCTAACGCTCTTTGAAATAGATCTTTCATTCACATGTTGCAATTATTTTGTCGCAACGTAAAGAGTAACAATTCCAAAGGTTAATGGATAGGCTTTCACATCAGAAAACCCAGCTTTTTTAATTTCTTTGCATAGGTTATCACCATAGGGAAAGGTCTCTATGGTTTTATTAAGATATGTGTAGGCTGATGTGTTTTTAGAAATAAGCCCCCCTATTCTAGGCAAGATCTTTCGAAGGTAAAAAAGGTGAAGGCTTTTTAGCCATTCGGACTTAGGTAGTGAAAACTCCAATATGAGAAATTTGCCCTGCTCAGAAAGAACTCGATGTGTTTCCGCTAGACACAGATTCATATTCTCAATATTTCGAATACCAAATGACATGGTAGCGCAATCAATGCTTCTATCTTTCAATGCAATATCAGTAGCTGATCCCTTCATTAAAGATACTTGGTGAGCATATTTTTTTCTCATGAGTTTTCGATTACCAATCCGTAGCATCTCTGTGGATAAATCGATGCCAAGAGCAGCTTTGACCCTTTTACATCTTTTCATAATAGAAAAAATTTGATCGCCAGTACCAGTTGCTAAATCAAGAAGGTCTAAACAGTTTTTTTTAGGAATATGACGAGAAACTCTCCATCTCCAATAATAATCGAGTCCTAGGGATAGAATGTGGTTATTAATATCATAGGTGTTGGAAATATGGTCAAAAATCTTCCAACTATCTTTTTTTGAATGCTTTAATATAGCAGCTTTTGTCATACAAAAGGTC
>JAJFMG010000086.1 GCA_021772295.1 Chlamydiota bacterium
TTTTAGCTGAGTATTTTATAGCAAACAATTGTAAAACAAAAGTGATTGGTGTTCCCAAAACAATTGATGGGGATTTAAAGAATAAATACGTAGAAACCTCTTTTGGCTTCGACAGCGCTTGTAAAGTGTATTCTGAGATGATTGGTAACATTGGAGCTGATTGTTTATCTGCAAAGAAATACACGCATTTTATAAAACTTATGGGAAGATCAGCCTCCCATATAGCCTTAGAATGTGCTTTGCAAGTAAAGCCTAACTTAACTTTTATTGGAGAAGAGGTAAAAGAGCAAAATCGAAGTCTACAAGATATTACGAATGAGATTGCAGATGTTGTTGTATCTCGATCTAAAAAAGGAAAGGACTATGGTATTATCTTAATACCTGAAGGATTGATTGAGTTTGTACCTGAGATGGGATTTTTGATTTCGCATCTTAATGAAATTTTAGCAGAACAGGCTCAGGAAGTTGTCATTGAGGAGATTTTATCAAAACTTGACACGCAAGCCTCAAAAACTTTCTTGAGTTTACCAAGAGGTATTCAAAGCCAGCTTTTACTAGACCGAGACCCTCATGGAAATGTCCAAGTTTCCAAAATCAGCACTGAAATGCTGTTTTTGGAAATGACTCAAAATGAATTAATAAGAAGAGGTTTTCAGGGGAAATTTTCTCCGGTAAATCATTTTTTTGGATATGAAGGAAGATCTGGATTTCCTTCTCAGTTTGATACAACCTATTGTTATAACTTAGGCGCTCTCGCTTTTGGATTGATTGCAAATGGTCATACAGGCTATATGGCAGCTATAAAAAATCTTAAAGATAAGGTTGCAAAATGGGAAGTGTATGGCCTTCCAACTACTTCTCTAATGCATATTGAAAAGAGAAAAGGTAAAGACAAGCCTGTCATTGCAAAAGCACTTGTTGATCTTAAAGGCTCTCCCTTTACGTATTTTCAGAAAAATAGAGAGTCTTGGAAAATAGAAGACTGTTATTTGTCACCAGGGCCTATTCAATTTTTCGGTGATGAAGCTATTATAAATAGTGTTACTCAAACTCTTATATTAGAGAGTTAAGTATTGTGGAGTTGAAGCAACTCCATTTTTAAAGTATTAGGCCTCTGTCTTTAGTCCGCCATTAAATTAGCAAGTCTTTTATGTATCTCGCATTGGATGTCTCGATCACTACATTGGATGATTTCAAGCATCTGTATTAATTTTTTAAGTGTGTTTTCATCAAACTCATCAACTTTATTTTTTTGTGTGACTAAACAATACATGGCTTGAATTGCGGATTCATAACCATCTAGAAGAAGTAAATAGTGGGTTTTAAACTGATAAAGATTAAATATAAATTGATAATGGGTATGTTCACAAGCATTTGGCAGAGTGTTTATAAGGTTGTCGTTATCTGTAAAACTCGTAAGATAAGAAAGTATTTTACTTCTAAGGTCATTAAAATACCTAGCGATATCTTTTGTGTTATTTTGATCGATGGCTTTATGTAGATTGTCTGTAACCGCTATAATATCAGCATGATCCTCCATACAATCACAACCAGATTCAAACTCAGAATCAGATTCAGATTCAGGTTTGAATTCGCAGAAGCATGTGTTGGTAGGAGGGGTTGGAATCAACCCTCTTTTATGGCATTTAAGTGCGATGTTAGCAACTCTTTCGATTGCACGCGGTGGGTTTTCAACCTTTGTCATTGAAGCAATAATTCCATTTAAGGTTGTAAAATGCTCTTCCTTTGAAAGGTTTCCAACGGATGTCATTTTGAGATGAATACAAATTTGGAGAAGCGCTTTACTTGAATTATTTAATTTATATGGATCTCTATCTACGAGTAGATAGTGAATGTTATCTGGATTACAATTTTTGGTTCCATATTCAAGTGCAAGGATTTCTTGAGGAAACTTAAAATCTTCATCTCTTAATCTTTCATAGATTGGTTTGAGAAGTACCCGATCCTCAAGACCCATGTTATATAGAGATCTAAGGATAGGAATGATATCTGCAATTTCTATATCTACGGGAGAGATTTTTCCAAGAATTAGGTTTTCAAGAAGTTCATTTAGATTGGTTTGATAAATAGAATTAGTCTCTGAGTAGGTTTGAAATAGATCGAAATTCTCTTGGAAGGTGTACCAATTAAATAGTCTTTGGTATCTTGCTACTTCATAGATTCTTGGCGCTTCTAGGTGAGGCATTGCCTTTTCATATTCATGAAATCTATCACATTGGTCCTGAATTCCAAATACATATTCAAAAAACAAAGTAGATATATTTGCTGAAGGAGTTCCTTTGGACAAAGCTTCTATTAAATATTTTTGAGCTGTATTCGTTTCAGATGCATTCAAATTAAAGACACACTCGTGTGTATTTTCTCCCTGGGCATTTTCTTTTTTTGCGCAATCGCAGTTTTCTGGGACTGAAGATGGATAGATTTTGGCACTTAGACAAGTAAGGGCAATATCATTAATTACAATTTGTCTATCTAAAGCCGCTTGAAGTGGTTCAACTCCGTCAATAACCTCTCTAAATGCTTTGCAGGTTTCTCTCATGTGACATAAGTCACTAGGCGGTAAAAAGCTAAATATATATGTAAGTAATTCATTTTGACAACCTTGAATCCCGAAATTAGCAGCCATAATTTCCTCTATATTTAATATATTAGTAAATTATAACCAGTTATTTAATTTAAATAAATTAAAGTTAATTGTTTAATTTAAATTAAATTATAGTAATAATGTAGTTAGTAGGTAGCCTTGCAAGAATAAGTGTGTTAGATGAGAAAGAAATACATAAATCCATTTTCTGAGAATAGCCGGAGATCGC
>JAJFMG010000087.1 GCA_021772295.1 Chlamydiota bacterium
TTTCACACCTAACATTGTGTTATTAAATAAAACTTATTAATGCAACCAAATATTTACAACTTATAAAAATAAATTAAAAAAGTTTAACTATGTCCCCTTTTAGAATGCATCATTTGATTGCTATCATGTCAGAATACGAAAAAAACTCTTTTCCACTCGACAACGTTCTTCGATTCTACTTTAGAAGTAATAAAGCAATTGGATCTAAAGACCGTAAGGAAATCTGTTTCATTATATATGGCATGATGAGATGGCGCAGTCTACTTGACTACCTATTACCATCACCTACAAACTGGAGCGAGAGAGCAAAATTATTTCAAGAATTTGACCCAAAAGAATATTTTCAAAAAGAAAACATCCCCATATATAAGAGGGTAAGCTTTCCAAAAGCATACTTTGAACTTCTACAAAACTCTCACGGACTTGAAAAAACCAAAGAAATTTGCCTTCATTCTAATGAAGAGGCGCCGACTACAATCCGCGTAAATGCCATAAAAACAACAAGAGATCAGATGCTTCAGAAATGGCATGATCTTTATCCATTAACTGTTTGCAAGCAATCGAGCCAAGGCCTGACTTTTCAAAAAAAATATAATTTCTTTGCAATGCAAGAATTTAAGGATGGCCTTTTTGAGGTGCAGGACGAAGGGAGCCAATTACTTGCAGAACTCTTGGAAGTATCTCCGAAAGAGCATGTTCTTGATTATTGCTCTGGATCTGGTGGCAAAACGCTAGCATTTGCACATAAAATGCAGGGTAAAGGCCAAATTTATTTACATGACATCAGACCTAAAGCGCTTTTTGAAGCAAAAAAGAGATTGAAACGAGCTGGCATTCAAAATGCGCAACTTGTTACAAGCGACAAACTCAAAAAGAAGGGTTATTCAGAAAAAATGGATTGGATTCTTTTAGACGTTCCCTGCTCAGGGTCAGGCACTCTTAGGCGCAATCCTGATATGAAATGGAAGTTTGCGCAAGATAATTTGGACACTCTAGTCACTGAGCAAAGAGATATTTTTGCTAAAGCCATGCCTCTTTTGAAAAGCGGTGGCAAAATTGTCTACAGTACCTGCAGCTTATTTAAGGAAGAAAACAGAGATCAAGTAGAATATTTTTTACAAACCCACCCTGTAACGCTTATTAAAGAACCATTGCAAACATTTCCAACACCTAATCAAATGGATGGTTTTTTTGGAGCTGTTTTTGAAAAAAACATCTAGCTTGTATTTTTCTTAAATTCGAACATGCTTTATGCTCTTCGAGTAACACTGAGTATTCATTTAATATAAGAGTCATTATGAAAGGTATCGCGCGCATAGTTAGTATTTTTTTAACAACTACCATTTTTGCCAACTTCTCTCAACCAAGGGAATTTGCACCTGGTTTTTCCGACAAGCCTCAACTTATTGTGATTAATAACCGCCCTTTAGCAAAAGTTAATGGAAAAGTGATTTCTCTTCTCGATGTTGTAAAAAAAATGGATCTTTACATCCATGAAAGGATGCCTGAAATTTCTGACTCAAAAATAAATGTTTACCAATTCTATATGGCTAGTTGGGAAGCAACATTAGAGGATCTTGTAAAAACCGAGTTAATCTTAAGAGATGCAGAAGAACTCGACCTTAAAATCAGTGATGGCGAGATACGGGAAGAAGTAGAGTCCAAATTTGGACCAAACATCATGACAAATTTGAATGATTTAAATATGACACTTGATCAAGCAAAAGAACTTGTTCGCACAGAACTCATCACAAGAAGAATGTCCTGGTTTAAAATTCATTCCATTGCAGTCCATGACATCACACCAACAGATATTAAAAACTCATACCTATCGTATTGCAAAGCGAATCCGGCAAAAGAAACATGGAACTATCAAGTTTTATCAATCAGATCACCTGACAAAGAGTCTTGTATGCAATATGCAAAAAAAGCCTCAACATTGATTGGAACAACTTGCTCAAACTTATCTACTCTTCTCAGTAAATTAACCGAAGAAAAACCGCCCGAAAATCTCAAAGTTTCTGTTTCCACTGACTATAGCAAGTCAGAAAAAGAAATCTCATCTCAACATAAAGAAATTTTAATGAAATTAGCTGATGGTGAGTACAGCGATCCTATCATTCAAAAAAGCAGGCATAGCAATGACAATGTGTGTCGACTTTTCCATTTAAAATCTAAAACTCTGCAAGAAGTGCCAACCTTTGAATCCATGTATAAAAACATCAACAACAAGCTAATCAACACAGCAATTGATCAAATTGAGAAAGTATACATTGATCGTCTAAAAGAAAAATATGGTGTACAGATATTTGCATCTCGAACAACGGAAAATTTTGAGCCTTTTGTGCTTCAATAATGAGTATTTATAGGCCATCAAAGTTAAAAGAGTTCTTGCAAGAGATAGATACAAGGCCCAAGAAGTGTCTATCACAAAATTTCTTAATCGATGGCAATATCATTCGAAAAATTGTCGCCAAGACATCCATTTCTGAACAAGACTTTGTTATTGAAATTGGACCTGGGCCAGGTGCTCTCACTGAAGAAATTTTAAAAACCGGCGCCTCTGTTGTCACTATCGAAATGGACACTTTTTTTGCAAAGGCATTGCATAGGTTTACAAAAGTATTTTCAAATCTAAGCATCATGCAAAGTGATGTTCTCGATGTCGATTTCAAAGATCTTATCTCTAAAAATTGCCCAGATGGAAAAAAAGCAAAGATTCTATCCAATCTTCCCTATCATTTAACGACACCTATCCTTGCAAAACTATTACCACTCCATTCGCATATTTCTTCGCTCACCTTCATGTTGCAACATGAAGTTGCTTTGCGCACAACAGCAAATCATGGTAGTTCAGATTATAGCTCTCTTTCGATCTTTGCAGCGTTTTATAGCGAGGCCACCTACCTATTTAAGGTAAATGCTAGTTGTTTTTACCCAAGGCCCAAAGTGGCATCTGCAATTGTTCAATTTAACCTTCACCAAGGCCCCATAAGCTTAGATCGAGACACCTTTTTTCTTATGGTAAGGGCTGCCTTTGGCAAACGAAGAAAAATGCTTCGCGCATCGTTAAAAGAATTATATAATCCAGCCGATGTAGAAAAGGCGCTAATAAAAATTGGAATCAGAAATGATGCAAGAGCTGAAAATCTGTCCCTACAAAATTTCATCGATTTTTATCATACCCTGCAAGAGTAGCCCGCTTTTTTTTCATCTTTATATATATCACTTCGAATATCACAAAAAACACAATTATAAGAGCAGTATTCAGTAGATATATTTGTCGATTCTTGATGTTTTTGCAGGCCTCTTTTGCCTTTTTCCAGATCGTCAACTCTACCTCATTGCAAGCAACAAGTGAGTATTTATGAACAAACTTCCCAGTTTCTGAAAAAATTTCAATGTATCCTACTGTCTCACCGATTGAGATGGGAAACTGCTTTTTTATTTTCCAGTGAAGCTTTGCCGTATATTCTTCTTCCTCAGATGGATAATAAGTAATTATTACATTTTCCTGTAATTTAGCCAAAAGGGAGTTTTTAGCTCCTTTAATCTCCTTTTCATAGAGACTTTGTTGATCGAATAGTTTTCTCGTTTCCTTTTTTTCTAAAAATGCTGCATCAAAGAGAGCTGCTGCATCTCGATACTTTTGATTCACATCATTTGAATAGAAAGTAGATGCAACAAGTGTTCGCCCATTGTTTTTGGCAGCAGCAACAAAAGTATGCTTTGCATTTTCCGTATAACCAATTTTTGCTCCAATTACATAGGGATAGAAAAATTTTCCTGGCTTGATAAATTTATTTTTTGCTCTAAGTTCCAGCGAGTCTTTTTTATTACTTTTAGACCTTTGGTAAGTAGTAGCTGACATTATTTCCAAAAGAATCGGATTTTTTATAGATTCTCTCATTAATATTGCCATATCATGCGCTGTTGTCTGATGTTCTGGAAAATGGAGCCCATGAGGATTAGAAAAATGTGTGTTTTTACAACCAAGGTCTTTTACAAATACATTTAGATCTTCCACAAACTTTTCAATGGACCCAGATATATGCATCGCAACTGCATTTGCAGCATCATTCCCAGAAATCATGAGTGTTCCATATAACAAATCGCCAAACGTTAAAATTTCGCCTGGTACAATCTGAAAGGTGGTTCCATCTGGCTC
>JAJFMG010000088.1 GCA_021772295.1 Chlamydiota bacterium
GGCATTTTTACAGGTAATTTCAAATGTTGTGATTCCTCTCATACCCAGAGTGATAGCAGGTTTATTTTCTCCTATCATATCCAAATCTACAACCAAGAGTGAATCTGCTTTGAGATCATCTTTTTTTTCTTTAAGAATCTGTTCTAGAGAAAAACTTCCAACTTCTTCTTCCCCTTCTATTAAAATCTTAATATTACATTTTTTATCGAGACACAAATCAATATAGGCTCGAAGAGCGCACATACTTGCAAAACACTGTCCTTTGTTATCTAAAGCGCCTCTTGCATAAACATAACCATCTTTTATTGTTGGATCAAAAGGATCCGATTCCCAAAGTTCAATTGGATCTTCAGGCTGCACATCATAGTGTTGGTAGAGTAAAATAGTTGGAAGGTCTTTATCAACTATCAGTTCACCAAATACAATAGGATTACCTTTTGTTTCCCAAATAGAAACTTGAACTCCCATTTTTTCAAGATATGCTTTGAGCCATTTACTACATGCAATCACTTCACCTTTATAAGAAGAATCAGCACTCACACTTTTAAATTTCAAAAAAGAAAAGAAATCTTCGAGCAGAGACTCCTTGTTTTTTTGATACCATGTTTTACAATCTTCAAAGGACAATTTTTGCATATAAACTCATATTGATCAAAAATGTCATCATAGTGGTTTAGATCTTTCCATCAAATAGATTTTCTAGCAGAAATTGCTTTTCATCATAATTTGAAATAAATAATCCTAAAAACTACATAAAAATGTAAATGCTCTTTATCCGTTTTTTTGCTAACATATTGTAAAATGGAGGCTTTATGTTCAGAAGAATTTCTTTGTTTTTACTTGTAAATATTTTAGTTGTTTTGACAATTTCTCTTGTCCTGCGATTATTCAATGTGCAGCCGTATCTTACTCAGCATGGCCTCGATTATCAGTCCCTTTTAATTTTTTGCTTTATATGGGGCATGGGTGGAGCCTTTATTTCACTACTGCTCTCAAAAAAAATGGCCAAATGGCTCATGAGAGTACAGATTATTCCTAAAAACTCTACTGATTCGCAGCATCAAAAACTCGTATATATGGTTGAAAAACTCTCAGCTGACATTCGTCTTGGAGCTATTCCAGAAGTTGGTGTTTTTCCATCTCAAGTTTTGAATGCATTTGCAACGGGTCCATCCAAATCAAACTCTCTTGTTGCAGTATCTCAAGGATTACTTGATTCAATGAGCGATAGTGAATTAGAAGCGATTTTAGCTCATGAAATCTCACATATTGAAAATGGTGATATGGTAACAATGACCCTGCTTCAAGGGATTGTAAATGCTTTTGTGATGTTTTTAGCAAGAGTCCTTGCCTACGCTATTTCATCAAACTCAAGGAATAAAAACTCCTCCAAATCCTTTCTGGGCTATTACGGACTTGTCATGGTTTTTGAAATTCTATTTATGATACTTGGATCTATGATTGTATCTGCATTTTCTAGATTTAGAGAATATAGAGCAGATTATGGAGGCGCGCTACTTTCTTCAAAGTCCAACATGATTAATGCTCTAAGAAAACTCGATACAATCCAACAAACTGGAAAACCTTTACCAAAGGCAATGAATGCCCTGATGATCTTTAGTAGAAGAAGAGGTTTTGGGTCTCTGTTTGCATCGCATCCCCCAATTACAAAGCGAATTGAAAGACTTGAAAACCTGCGTTTTTAACTAAAATTTCATTATAGTAGCTAAATAACGAGCCTCTACACTTCAGAGTTGATTTGCTAGGATATAGAACTTCGATTTTTAGATGTAACTAATAATTTTTGCAGTGAAATTAGTTTATTGTCTTGAAAAATGCAGCTCTTCTCAGCCTCTAACATGGCTGATAACGATTGATTTGACTTAGAAGAAATAACAACAAAATCCACAAAAGAAAAGGAAGATACCATCGATACAAAAGAAGAGTCAACTTTTTCTTCTAAGTGCAAAAGAAGCATGTTATTGCTTTGCTTTAGAGCTTCTATACTATGATAAAAACTGCTATTTAGAGAAATACCCATCGAAACACTAAGTATCGAGAATTTTTTACCAAGTAATGCTTGTTTTAGAAGAGGTAGATGATCTTCATCAAACACCTTAGAGTCTTTGATAAGAAGCTCAGATGCAATTTCAGGAAGTGTAATAGCTGCGCATCCAAGCTTTTCAATAGCGAGCCCTGCTGCAATATTTGCAAGCTCTACTCCAAAATCAAGAGGCAGTTTATTTCCCATGCACAAGGCAAGAATAGCAAGTACAGTATCACCTGCCCCAGTTACATCAATAACATCCTTATGATGGACTGCAAAATCAGATCTCTTTGTCTTTTCAAAAAGAGAAATCCCATCTGCTGACCGTGTAATGATTAAGTTTTCAGCGAGAGAATCTACAAGTAGCTTCTTTGCAACCGCATCGAGACTTGAACTTTTTTTCATATTTGAAGCTAGCAGAGCTTCTTTAAGATTAGGTGTTATGAGTGTTGCATTTTTATAATAACTGAAATCTTCTTGTTTTGGATCTACTAAAGTTGGAATGCCACGTTTATTAGCATTTGAGATAATATATTCTAAAAGATTTCTTGTAAGAAGACCCTTCTTATAATCGGAGATTGCAATCACATCAATATTGGGCAATATTTGATCGAAATAGTTTATGAGTTTCGATTCAGTAGATTGATCAATGGTACATACTTCTTCCTCATCAATGCGTAGAACCTGCTGAGATGATGCTATCATTCGATTTTTTACAGGAGTTGGCACATTTTCTAATACAAAAATTCCATCTGTAATTACTCCTTCCTTTGCAAACTGTTTGAGAAGAGTTTTTCCTGATCGATCATCTCCAACAGTTCCCATTGCATAGCACATGCATCCGAGAGCTTTTAAATTAAGCAATACATTTCCAGCGCCACCAAGTTTTTGATCACGAGATTTAACGTGAAATACAGGAACTGGCGCCTCTGGTGAAATCCGAGATACATCTCCATGCGTATACACATCAAGCATCAAATCCCCGATTGCAAGAACTTTGATCGGTTTGATTTTCCCAAATAAGGAGGATTTTACCACTTTTTATCCTTAAGATAGTAATTTTGAACAGTATCAGTTACAGCGTCTTCTAACGAATGGATTTTAGGAATAGGCATGCCATTTTTTTTAAGCATCATGTGATACTTTGTAAGATCTGCTTGCGTATGGTTTTGATAATTTTTTTCTAAATCTTTGGCCATAGGAATATATTCAATATTTGCTTTTTTTCCATTCGCTGCAAAAGTTGCTTTAGCAAGTTCATTCCATGTATGCGCTTTTCCGCTACCAACATTAAAAATACCATTAAGGTCATTTTCTAAAAATGAACACGTAATTGCAACGGCGTCTTTTACATAGAAAAAATCTCTTTCTTGATCGCCATCTTTATATTTTTTATTATTCGATTTAAAAAGTTTTACTAATCCCTCTTTTTCAATGGCATTTGTCATATGGTATACCATAGAGGCCATGCGCCCTTTATGATTTTCATTTGGACCAAAAATATTGAAATACTTTAACCCAACAACTTGATCCAAAACGTTTTGTCTAAGAAGCCATAAATCAAACATGTGCTTCGAAAACCCATAGATATTTAGAGGTGTATAAGAATCTAATAATTCGTGCTCATCTGAAAATCCGAGACAACCATCTCCATACGTTGCAGCAGATGATGCGTAGATAAAACGGATCTTGTTTTTGAGAGCATATTCCGCAAGTTCCACTGAGTAGCGATAATTAGTATCCATAAAGTAATCACCATCTACTTCGGTAGTATCAGAACATGCACCCAAATGAATAATGGATTCTACTTCAGACTCTCTTCCCTCTAAAAAATCCATAAGTTCATATCTAGAGATAAAATCCACAAATTTTTTATTCGTGAGATTTTTCCATCTAAGATCCATTCCAAAGTCATCCACAAGAAGTAAATTGGAAAACCCTTTTTCATTTAAGTATGAGACGACGCCAGATCCAATAAAGCCTGCTGCGCCTGTAATAATAATTAATTGATCATCGTAGAGTTTATTTTCCATGAGCTACTTCCTTCTGTTTATACCAACAGTCAATATTTCTGTATAATGGGTTTACTCTATAGAATTCCACACCTTCTAAATGCGGACAAGAAATATTCCCAAAACACATAAAGCAAGTTCCAGAACCTGTCATGCAAACCGATGAGAAGCCAAGATCTTGAAGGCTTTTTTTTATCTCTTGTAGCTGTGGCAAAATCGTAAATGCAGCAGTTTCTAAATCATTTATATGTCCAATCCCATATTTCTGAATGCTGTCTAACAGCATTTGATCACTTTCTCTAGATACATCATTGGAAATACATTTACTAAAAACGCATCTTGTAGAAAGGCTCATTGTTTTAGGTTTTGCAATCCAAAATGGATCAATTGAAAAATTTGAAATATTTTCAATGACTTCTCCAAAACCACTTGCCAATGCAACGCCTTCAGAGAAAAAAAAGGGAACATCAGCTCCTAGCTTTTTTCCCAAATCCATTAACTCTAATAAGTTATAAAAATTATTGTGAATCTGATTTAGAGCAAAAAGAGTTGTAGCAGCGTTGCTGCTACCGCCACCGAGACCTGATCTTATAGGAATATGTTTATGAAGAATAACTCTATATCGATTGCAATCATTCGCACTTGAGCGAAACAAATTAAGAGCTTGTATTACTAAATTCGAAGAATCAATAGGAATGCTTTGCTCTCCAAAAACTTCAAAGGAGTCTTCCTTTGCAGTTTCTATCTCCAAGTAATCAAATAGATCAATTACTTGCATAAGAGATCTTATCTCATGAAAGTCATCCTCTCTTTTTCT
>JAJFMG010000089.1 GCA_021772295.1 Chlamydiota bacterium
ATTAATGCTTGTTCAAAAGCAATCACTTTCTGATTTAGAACCTATCATGGCTTAAACACAAAGAAAAAGATTGCCAATTTTTGCTGTTAATGGGAAAAAACAAAATATTAAAGTATTTAATCATTTAGGCGCTTTATGAAAACTCTAACGATACCTCAGCAAACCTTCGAAGAAAAGACATTTCCAAGTTACCAGATAACCTGGCAACAAATGAATTCAAAACTTGAAGACGAGCTAAACAAACAAGACGCATCAGAATTCAATGAACTTCATGAAAAGGTTCAAACGAGTGCAAAAAAATCACTCAAACAAGTGGAAGAATTCTTAAGAAAGCATCCGAAGTCTCCAGAAGTCTATAATTTACTCACTTTTAACTATATAAAGTTAAAAAAACTTAAGAAAGCCGAAGAACTCATCGAGAAAAATTACAAAAATAACCCTAGCTCCTTATTCGCTAAAATTAATTATGCCGACCAATGTTTAAGAAAAGGGAGTGTTGAAAAGATACCGTTTATCTTCAACCATAAGTTCGATTTACAAGAGCTCTATCCTCAACGGGCAGTGTTTCATTATTCTGAACTAGTGAGCTTTTCAACTCTTATGGGATTCTACTATCTAAAGAAAGAAAAGAAAATATTAGCGCACGACTACTATCTCTTTGCTAAAAAAATTGATCCAGATGATATAGCCATTAAGCTCTTGGAAAGAAAGCTATCTCACTGTAATCTTGCCAAAAAATTATGGAAAAAAGTCTCTAGGAAAATATAATGAAGCAGCTTTATCGCGCAAGACATGACAAAAAAATTGCAGGAGTATGTGGCGGCCTTGGGCATTATTTCCGTATTGACCCAACTCTAATTCGCCTTGCACTCATTTACTTAACAATGACTTTTGTTGGGGTACCTCTCCTAATATATTTCATAGCAGCTTTGATAATGCCGCAAGAGCCAGCAAACAGGCCAGCTATTGAAATTAAGCGTTTCTATCGCAGTAAAAGCAACCGCGTTTTCGGTGGTATTTGCGGAGGACTCTCTGAAGTCTTAAATATTGACGCTATCCTTATTAGACTTGGGTTTGCTCTGCTTTTATTTATAACAGGAATTTTCCCCTTATTAGTGTCCTACATTGTAGGGTGCATCATTATCCCTGAGAAGTAATACTTTCTGTTTGCTCAGATTTCGACTTAATACCAGCAGTGACCGCATAGCGGAGACCGTGATCCACTTTCATGTCCACTGGGTGTATTTTAGACCTTGATATCATGACTGTATATCCCCCTATTTGGTAGCTCATAGGAAGATAAACTGCTACTTCATCCTCTTTTCCAATGCCTTCTGGCAAATCATCAAAAACTTCTCTTGTTACAAGACCTAAAAGCCTTACACCTGCAAGTTCAACCATGACGACTCCACTTTTAGAAATTTCACTATCAGAGCGAAAAAAGCTCATCAGATCTGTCACAGAACGGTAAAGTGTTTTAATAAGGGGCATCTTATGAAGGATTTTCTCCATATAGGAGTAAAGCTTTTGTATAAGCCAGCTATTGATAAGTACGCCAAAAAAGAAAATAAATGCTAAAGCAAGCAATATGCCAAGTCCTGGAAAATAGTATTCAGTTCCAAATAGATCTCTTACGATGGCACTGAATGCAGACTCAATTACATCATATAACCAAATCACGACAGCGACAGTGATTGCTAGTGGCGTAATCGCTAAAAGTCCTCTTAAAAAGATTCGCTTAAACATTTTTCTCCTAAATTTCCATTTTTCTTAACCTTAAAAGCTTCCTTAATTAATTAAAATGTAAAAACTGCTTGTTGTCTCTTGTGTTAATAACATTTAATTCTTATATATGAATTAGGATGGGGGAAACAACGGATTGCCCTCCCTCTATAATAATAGTTAATTCTAGATAAGGATATCGTTTTGGAAGAGGGAATGAGGCCAAAGGACAGTGTCCTAATTGAGGCTGGAAATTATTTAGCATATTTCGCTAAAAACGCTGAAGAGCTTGCCCAAGCTTTTAGATTAAGACATTTAGTTTTTCATACAGAACTCGGCGCTTCCATTGAGGGATCAATAGATAAAGACTCATATGACGAGGGCTTTGATCACTTGATTGTAGTTTCGAAATTGACAAATGAAGTTGTAGGCACCTACCGCATGCAAACAGCAGATATGGCAAAAAGTAATAAAGGGTTTTATACCGAAAATGAATTTGATTTATCTAATTTCCCAAAAGATATTATTGAGAGCTCAGTTGAAGTAGGAAGAGCTTGTATTCATGAGGATCACCGCAACAGAAGAGTTCTATTTTTATTATGGCAAGGACTTGCAGCTTATATGAAATCTCATAATTACCGTTATTTCTTTGGTTGTAGCTCTGTTAGTGTTGATAAATTAGAAGAAGCTCAAAAAATCAACAAGCTCTTAAAAGAGAATAATTATTTCCATCAGGACATTAAAGCTCCAGTAAAAGAGCCCTACACTTTTCAAGCCAAGCAGCTTAAAAAAACATGTTCTGGAAAAGTAGAGCTTCCAGTTCTTTTAAAGATCTATCTAAAATATAATGCAAAGGTGTGCAGCCTCCCTGCATATGATAAAGATTTTAAATCCTTAGATTATCTAACACTTTTAGATGTCCAAGATATGACTGACAAACATTACACTCTATTTTTCAATGAAAACAAAAATTAAATTCTTAAGCGCCTTTCTTTATACCTTTTTAATTTACGGGATCGGAGTTACAGGCTCTGTTATTACCTTCATATTGCCATTTTTCAAAAAACCATTTCG
>JAJFMG010000090.1 GCA_021772295.1 Chlamydiota bacterium
ATTGATTGGCTTCTCGTCATGAAGAAGCATGAAATCAATATGCTCTACCTGATATGTAGTGCGATGGTACTGAATGTCTTTTACAAGCGCTTTTCTAGTAGTCTTACCTTCCAAAAGCTCAAATACAGTCGTTGGCAAAAAGCCTTTTTCTAGCTGCCTGATAGCTGCAGCAAACTCTTTTCCATCAATTGTAATAAGCTCACCTTTACCATTGTCTTGATAGATAATAGCTGGGATATCTTTTTCCCTTCTTATTTTGGTAAGTTCGCTTTTTTTCTCACCTAAACGTTTAGAAATAGAAAGTTTCATCTTTTCTTACCCTTTTTTTTTAACAAAATATATTTTCCAAAAGTAGCGGTAGTGGCCGCAAATTAAAAAGATCTACATAGCGAACTAATTGATTTTGCATGAGCAATTGAATCAATTGCACTTGCAAATAGCTTCGCAATGGATACGACATGAATATTTTTCATATCGCAATCTTTGGGCAAAGGAATGGAATTTGTGACAAAAAAAGAATCGATACTTAAATGATCAATTATACCTTTATCAAAAAGTCCATGAGAGACTGCAACAATCACTTTTTTTGCGCCTGACTTTTTACAAAAATCAGAAGCACTTTTCAGAGTTTTTGCAGTAGAGCAAATGTCATCTACTAAAATAACATCTTGCCCCTCTATCTCGCCAATTAAGGCGTTTACTTGAACTTCATTTGCATTAACGCGCCGTTTATCTATCACTGCTAAGTCTAGACCAAGATCAAGAGCAAACGCTCTTGCGAGTCTAATACTTCCGATATCAGGCGAAACCACTATAGGGTTTTCGAGCTGCATTTGCTTAAATTTATCAACAAACACCACTCTCGCATACAAACTATCGACCGGAACATCAAAAAAACCCTGAATTTGATCTGCATGTAGATCCATTGTCAGAACTCTTGAAACGCCTGCTTTTTCTAGCAGGTTCGCTACAAGTTTTGCTGTAACTGGGACTCTTCCCTTTTCTTTTCGGTCTTGCCGAGAATACCCATAATAGGGCATCACAGCCGTGATACTTTTTGCCGATGCTCTCTTCATTGCATCGATAAGTATCAAAAGTTCCATGAGATAGAGGTTAGGTTCTCTTGCTATACTTTGCAGTATAAACACTTCCTTGCCGCGGACATTCTCTAAAATTTGAACGCCTATCTCACCATCTGGAAATTTTTCAATCTGAACATCACCAAGTTTAACCTTTAAATTCTTTGCTATCTCCTCTGAAAGTTCAGGGTGCGATGTCCCTGAGAACAATACAAAAGAGTCAGCTTCAGTCATAGAAAAACTTCGATTTCAAAATATTTATTTGGGGTGGAAGGGATCGAACCTCCGAATGGCGATACCAAAAACCGCTGCCTTACCACTTGGCGACACCCCACCATGTAACACAGCAAAAAAATAGCAATATTACCCATTTATTTTCAAGTGAGAATACCTATTTTTTTTTATACCTTCCTCATTCTAAAGAAAAGTGATTCATGTTTCGCTCAAATGAAGAGAGACCTCCTCACAAAGGGGTCATTCAAAAAATATATTTAACACATGTAAATTAAATCCTGAAAAGGTTCTCTCTACTAACTGAGAGATTTTCTTTTCTGTTAGCAATGATGTATAATTTCTTAAATAGATTTTGCTCCCCTTCAGTAGTTTAGGAAAGACTCAATTGTTACAGTTTTTTTTTAAATTTTGACTAGATCTTTTCTTTTTTTGCACCTTAGCTGTTAGCTCTAAAAAACTAGTCATTTTAGTTGAATCACCTTGACTGCCACTTGAGTGAGCCTATACCTTGGTTATGCTAAATGTTAGGTGAAAGTCATGACCGCGTATTTTTTCACTTAGACCCATTTTTTCTCTTAAACACTCTATTTCAGGACATGCTAAGGTTAAATATTGCACGTTATTAACCCCTTTCCAGTGATCAGGTTGGACTGAGTCTACGCTCACAATTCTAAAAGAAAACTCTCTTCCTAAATCACCGTTAAGAACTTCCCCCATTATGTCCATTTCTTGATTAAACATCACACTTACATGCGCCCCAGCCCTACCTTCCCCAAAATAAGGAGGAAGCTCACTACCTGGCTCACCAAATAACTGGAATAAATCTGCAATGTACTCATCTGGCACATCTAGGTATACAAAACCTTTTTCATCTTGCTTGAGCTCCCCAATAAGCACAGGATGATTTTCCAATTTCCAACGTAGTAATTTAACTTGCCCAACAGACTGGTAGATATGAATAGCACTTAGAATAGATTGACAGGCTGCTTCGAAATACTCTCCTTTTTTTAAATGATCTAGAGAAAAATACAAATCCATCATAATTTGTAAAAGCATACAGGCAACTGTTATCTCAATTGATCCATAGCAAAATGAAGCTAGAAAAAGAGTATCTAACCACATTAACCCTAAAGCTTCAAATGCATCCCTAATATTATTAGATCTGATGTTTTCAATGAAAACTTTTGAGTGGAAAATTAAATCACTACTTGTAGATGTAACATAAGAATAAACTGAATTATGATAACTGAGAGCCAAAGAAGCTGTAGATAATAAACTATGTGTTAAGTGGAATGAAGCTTCTGTATAATTTCCATGTTCAAG
>JAJFMG010000010.1 GCA_021772295.1 Chlamydiota bacterium
ATTGAGAATTAACTGATTTTTATGTTATAATTATTTCCAAAAAACATTTAATTTGATTCAGGAGTTAAAAAATGGCAGCAAATTCAGTAGACACTACAAGCCTTCTATCTAAATTACCTTTTTTTGAAGGAGTAAATGGCAATGAAATCAATACATCAGGGCATTACTCTACTGATCAAGACAACGCTGTTAATGATCAACTGAAAACAAGAGTTAGAAGCCTTTTTGAGGATCCAGCTTTTATATTGCAAGAAGCAAATGAACTCGAACCCATTCCTGAACAAAATGAATATTTAAATTCTGTATTTTTAGATTTAGAAGCTAGATCATTTGTGCATATATTTTCTACCCTTGATCCTGAAATCCAGGGGATGGCTTCGCGTGAAATAAAGGATTACGAAGAGCTTAAAAATAATGACCCTATTCGATTTATGAAGGCTATTCAAGATTTACTAGCAATTGAAGAATTTAAAGATCTACTTGATTCAGTAACTAAGATTAAAGTAAAAGACTATCCCTATGAAATTGTCCCACAAACTCTTACTAGGTTACTGCCGTATCTCAAAAAGTTTATAGCAGACAGCGGTAAAATTCGTGATTTAGAAGAAAGCTTCAGCGAGAATCGTCTACTTACTTCCTTAAGCGTCGTCAACAATGAAATCGCTTCCATCGGAATGAGTTTGAGTAAAAATTTAATGCTTAGGCATTTAGTCCTTAGTGGTAATAAACTTACTACGCTAGAAGATGTAGATCTACCCCCTTATCTTGGGATTCTTGATCTTAGCTACAACCCACTTCGGATTGAAAATGGCTTTAGCTTAAAAGGGCTTCCAAATCTTATAAGTCTTAATCTTTCTGGAGTTAAATTTGATCCTGAAAGTTTAACATGCCTTCTAAGTCTTTACAACCTGGTTATGGTACCAGGGTCCAAGATTATCGATGTCAACACTCAAGATAAGGCGAAAACCTACTTTGATTCCTATACGGTAGCTGAGCAAAATGAATTTTATGATTGGGTAAATGCTGAAGAAATTTTCAACGATAAAATAGATGCAGACAATTCAGCTGCTTTATTTAACGATTGCAAGCAATTCAAAACACTAATAGTAAATTATAACATGCTGAAAGCAAATGATGTAATTAGAAAAAAAAATGCTTCCATTGGAAGCTACTTTGATTCCTATACGGTAGCTGAGCAAAATGAATTTTATGATTGGGTAAATGCTAAAGAAATTTTTACCGATAAAATAGATGCAGACAATGTAAGCCTTTTATTTTATGATCTAAAGACATTCAAAAAAATAGTACTTGCTTATTTTGGAGAGAAAGCAAAGAGCAATTTGCTTAATTATATTGCTGAGACTATTGGAAAACCAAATTGTTCATACCAAGCTGAAGTCAGCAGTCCAGATGCTCCTGAGGATAACTCCCTTGAGTCTAATGGTTCTGAGTCCAATTCTCCAACTAAAATGGAGAGATTTGAACAAGAGCATAGCTTTGTTAGGGTAATAGAATTGTCAGAAGCACTTGCGGGCAAATCAGCTAAAAATAAAGATCCCCTTGCCAACCAAGAGATCTTTAAGATTTCCGGAAGCCTTGTATAAATCTTGTATTTTATAAGTAAGTGTTCGCATGGGGGCTTTAATTCAATTATTGAATTTATTTGAAGAGTTGAGTACTCCCTCCATGAACACTTAGCTGTTGGAACAGGCTTTGTTAAAAAATAAATTTGACGCATCTTGATTGATACACATACCTTTCCTTTTTTATTTAACTGCCATTTTATTATGCGTACTAATTTCAATAGAGTTTCGATTTCTTGGTGAGCAAATTTTTTAGATCTAAGTTTTTCTGGATAGATGGTTTTGAGAAGAAGGTCTTTGCAAGAGACCCTCATCCGTACTCCTATAGCTTTTTCCTGCAACGTTTGTTGTTCTTGATATAAGCCTCTTGTTTTTTGTATTAAAGCTTAGGAACTTACTTTTTTCTCGAATATTCTTTCTTTGCTAAATTTTAGTGAGTGAATTTTTCAACAACTCCCATCGAAGCGCACAACTAAAAAATTTGTGCACTACTATGAGTACTTACTAATTACGCAGAAATTTATTTTATATAGTCTAACTGTGAAGCAGATTCTTAAATTAACTAAAATTAAACATTGAGTTTAATTAGAAAATTAATTAACAGAAGACTTTAATGGCACACTACAAATCAAATGAATTATCATAAGAAAAAAGCTGCTTTAGTAGATAAAGTAGCATGTTTTATATTAGCTGGCGGACAAGGGACAAGACTGTTTCCTTTAACCAAGAAGAGATGTAAACCTGCAGTAACTTTTGGTGGACACTACAGATTAATTGATGTGCCAATTTCTAACTCACTCAATGCTAAGCTCTCACATATTTTTGTTGTATCACAACACTTCTCATCAGACCTCAATCAATATATCCGTAAAACCTATCCCCTTGATACCTTTCAAGGAGCGCATATTGAGCTTTTAACACCAAGTGATACTCCCAAAAAAAGCTGGTATAATGGCACAGCTGATGCAATCAGAAAGAATATAAATCATCTTGAATCCTCTTCTATTGAATATGTTCTGATTTTATCAGGCGACCAACTCTATAATATGGATTTGGAAGCTATGGTCAAGTTTGCGAAAGATAAAAAAGCAGATCTTGTTGTAGCTTCTCTTGTCGTTGAAAAAGCTGATGCAAAACGCATGGGCCTTTTAAAAATTGATACAAATCAAAAAATTGCTGATTTCTATGAAAAACCAACGACAAACTCCCTATTGAAAAAATTTGAAGTAGATACAAAAACACTCCAAGAGAAAAAAATCTCAAACAAAGGTCCAAGTTACTTAGGTTCGATGGGAATCTATGTTTTTAAAAAGGAAGTTTTACTTTCCATATTGAAAGAAGATAAAGGAGATGATTTCGGAAAACACATCATTCCTCATCAAATTCAAAAAGGTGGATGCTTTTCTTATATTTATAATGGTTACTGGGAAGACATAGGCACTGTGCGTTCGTATTATGATGCCAATTTAGCCCTTACAACCAATACCCTTGGTCTCAACCTCAATAACGAAGACTCACCGATATATAGTAACCATCTTATGTTGCCCTCTCCCAGATTCATCAATACCTTAGTCAAGGACTCGATTGTAGGAGATGGTTCTATAATAGAGGCAAAAGAAGTTAATCACTCGCTGATTGGTCCAAGGTGTTTAATTGGAAAAAACTCAGTAATTCGGGACTCCATTATTATTGGCAATGAAAAAGCTACTGGCCCTCTTAAAAAAGCGCCATATGGAATTGGAAAAAACTGCACGATTGAAAAAGCCATTATCGATGAAAATACACTTATTGGTGATAACGTATCTCTTACCAATAAACAGAATCTACAAAAATATGATGGTGACGGTGTATTCGTGCGAGATGGTATTATCATCGTTACCTCTGGCACAAAACTTGCAAACGGCTTTACCCTTTAAAAACCTTGCGTTATGATTGGAAGCCTTCGAATAAAGGAAATCATATGCGAATCTTTGCACTTGGAGATCCCCACCTCTCTTTTGGGATCAATGGAAAAAGCATGGAAGTCTTTGGGCCTGCTTGGAAAAACTTCTCATCTAGAATAAAAGACAATTGGATCAAACTGGTTAAAGATGAAGATATCGTTTTGCTACCTGGTGATATTTCTTGGGGAAAGTCATGGGAAGAGGCTCTTATTGACCTACGGTGGATAGATTCACTTCCCGGTCAAAAGGTAATCAGCAAAGGTAACCATGATTATTGGTGGCAATCAAAAACCAAGATGTCTGCAGCCGGACTTACCTCTACTCAGTTTATCTTCAACGACGCCGTAAACATTGGAAATGTTACAATCGGTGGCACAAGACTTTGGGATAGTGCAGAATATAATTTTGATCCATTTATTGATTTTCAAGACAATCCGAAGGTAAGAAAAAAAAGCCCAGAAGAAAGGCAAAAAGAAATCGATAACATTCCTAAAATCTTCGACAAGGAGCTTCATAGGTTACGCCTTAGTCTAGAGAAACTAGATCCCCATGCTACTATTCGAATTGCAATGACTCACTATCCACCTATCAATGCTCAACTAGAAGACTCTTTGACCTCAAAACTCTTAGAAGAGTTCAAGATTGACATCTGTGTATTTGGCCATTTACATAATGTCAAAGAAAATGCGCTTCCCTTTGGAGAAAAAAATGGGGTGCGTTATGTATTTACATCGAGTGATTATTTGCAATTTACACCATTGCGTATTCACTGATCTAAAAGATCTCGAATGTATTTAGAGGTATTTTGATCTAAGACAAAGAGTTTTTTTTCTTTAATAGAGATGATAAATCGCTTTACCTCATTTTCTAACGCTTCCAAATCCTTTAGAGCAAAATAATCAGAAACGATATAAAGCAACTCTAAAAAGTCTTCTTTAGACTGTATTTCTACAAGCAATTGATCTACTGCAGCGCAGAACTGCTCTTTGGATCCCATATAAAGCAGATAATGCAATACATCAAGTGAGAGGTCCATATTAGGCTTTTCAATGAGTGACTCTTGCAAATATCCAAGCATAATATTTGCCTCATCCACATCGGTTTCTGCGATAAGTCTCATCTTTAGAAAATCAAATGATCTTTTATCTTCAATATATCTGTAAAATCCATCCAGAAGCTCTGACGCATACATTGGATTTTCTTCATCAATTTGAAGGGCGATATAATCATATAAGAATGAGGTAAGATCGAATGAAAAGTATGTTTTAATCAACGCAAATAAAGCTTCTGGCTTATCTGCCTCATCGAGGTTCTCATCTAAAATGTTTTCGAGTTCTCCAAGAAGTTCTTGAAGCCGCTCTTCTTTATTTAAGATTCCTCGATCATAGTCATAAATCAGCATATCGAGTTCATCACATAAAATAGAAAGACTATGTGTATCCTCTGAGTATCGCTTCCAAAACTCAAATATGATTAAGTAAACTTGATTATAGATATCTTCGTTGCCTGCAACCAAACACTCGGTAAGTTCTTCTGGAGAATCGCATTCTTCAAAATAAAGTAATAAACTCTTGTTGTCGAGGCAGATATCAAACTCTTTAAGCATTGCAAATAGCTCCTTGTCACTATGGTTGTCATAGTCCGCTATTTGCCAGTCTTTTACTTGCAAATCTGGATCATCGGCTAAATTCATCTTAAGATGATTAAAAAAAGCTTTTCCTCTAAACTCCATATACCCCATTAAGTCGCGTGGTTAATTTTAATTTTAACAAATACCTCAGTTTTTGCAAGATATTTAAAAACTACTATAAAACAACTACACTTTTCTCGTAAAACAATGAAAAAAATAAACTCTTTTATTTTAACTGAACTATTAATTTCGATAGGAATATTGTGTATATTTTCGGCGGCCTTTATTCATTTGCCCACACGATTTTTTCAAAAAACGATTCGTGAATTAAAAGAAATTGAATTACAGAGAGTTGCTACCACTGCTCTATCAGAAATTCAATATGACATTCTTCCAACGCTTTATTTTGAAGAACTCATGCTAAGCAAAACAAACGCTTTAATTAAACCTTTTAAGAAAATTTCTATAACTATTAGCTCTGTAAAAAAAATAGAATATGAAACCTCTTTTATCCTTTATAAGAAAAAAGCAAAACCCAGAAAAAACCCCACATGCGCTCTAATTCATTGCGAACTTTTTGTAACTGATACAAATGGTGATGCCACAATCTTTGAAACAGATTTTCATATTCTTCAAAAAAAATCACCGAGTAGCGCTTCCATAGCAACTCATTTTCTGATGCAAAAAAAAGAGTATATTTAAATGAAAATACGATTCTCCTTCACCCTT
>JAJFMG010000091.1 GCA_021772295.1 Chlamydiota bacterium
CTGCTTCATTCACTTCGTACTCACTTGGCGTTGCAGACACGTATATGACTTGTTTAATCGAAGAATGAAACTCTTCGAATTTAAGAGGTCTATTGTCATAGGCAGATGGTAGCCTAAATCCAAATTCAATAAGAGAGTTCTTTCTTGCGCGATCTCCGTTATACATGGCATGCACTTGAGGAAGAGTTTGATGAGACTCATCTACAAAAAGCAAAAAGTCTTCTTTAAAATAATTCATTAAACATGCGGGAGGTGAGCCTGGCAGTCGATCTCCAAAGTGGCGAGAGTAATTTTCGACGCCCTTACAAAAACCCATTTCTTTGATCATTTCGAGATCGTATTTAGTGCGCTCTTCTATGCGTTGTCGCTCAATAAGTTTATTCTCTTTCTCAAAGTAGGTCATTCTTTCATTAAGCTCATCTTTAATCGTATCTAAGGCATGCATACGCACATCTTCAGGTGTTACGTGGTGAGAGCCGGGATATATGACAACTTTTTTAATACGCTCTAAGACTTTATTAGTCAGGGGATCTATAATACTTAATCGCTCTACCTCATCACCAAAAAACTCGATTCGATAGGCCATGTCTTCTTCATACGCTGGTACGATGTCGATAACATCTCCCCGTACACGAAAGGCAGATCTAACTAGATCAAAATCATTTCGTTTGTAATGAAGCTCAACTAAGTGAAATAGTACATCATCTCTTCGGTATTCTTGTCCAATTTCTAGTGTTAGTTTCATCTTGTCGTAGTAATCTGGCATACCAAGACCATAGATACAAGATACCGATGAAACGATGATCACATCGTCTCGCTCTAGTAGAGACCTGGTAGCGCTTAAGCGAAGCTTTTCGATATGTTCGTTAATAGACAAATCCTTTTCAATATAGGTATCTGTCCTGGCAAGATACGCTTCTGGCTGGTAGTAGTCATAGTAAGACACAAAATATTCTACTGCATTTTTTGGAAAAAAGGCTTTGAACTCTTGATAGAGCTGAGCTGCTAGTGTTTTATTATGCGCTAGAATAAGCGCTGGCTTTTTTACATTTTTGATAATGTTTGCCATCGTGTAGGTTTTTCCAGAGCCAGTAACCCCAAGTAACACTTGGGATTTTCTACCATCCAAAACCCCTTTTGAAAGAGCTTCAATGGCTTTTGGTTGATCACCGCAGGGTAAAAATTCTGACTCTAGTATAAACATTTATGAACCTAAATAGGGCGCTATAAGATCTTTAAACATCCCTTTCTCCGTCATAAAAACGAGAACTACAATAAAAAGTGCAAATAGCATTACAAAAACTAAAAATATTTTTGTTTTTAACTTCTGATAAATAGCAGGAGCTTTTAAATGCCACACCATAATAGCTGGCAAAAAGACAAGTAAAATAGCAACAAATGCGCCTGCATATTGCAGAGCAATAATAAATCCTCTTTTGTATGCTAATACAAAAGCTAATGGAGGAACAAAAGTAAGCCCGATGGCAAGTAGTTTGCCCTTGGTTCCTTTTTTTAAGTTGAGACCATCTTTTAAGAAATCTGAAAGAGAAAGCGCTACTCCTAAAAAGGAGGTTACAATAGCAAAAAAGGTAAAGAAGTTTGCGCCAAGTTTAATTAATGTAGAGTCTACAATATGAGAGAGTGGGCTTGTCGCCGAAAGACCACTTTGCCACGCAGATACAAGGCTCTGTTTTCCAGTTAGAGGTACAATTCCAAGAATTAAACATTGCCAAATCAAATAGATAATTAAAGGCAATAAACTTCCATATACAAGCACTCTTTTTAAGTGTTTTCTATCGTGATTCATGTAAGTTGTTAAACTTGGAATAATAATATGATAACCAAAAGATGTAATCACTATGGGAAATGCAACCCAAATCGGGCCTAAATCAAAATGAGTAAGAAGAATGGGTTCCACACTTGTTGGAAGAAGGGCAATTAATAACAGAAATGAAACGATAAGTCCAAACATCAAAAGTCGATTGACGATATCTACACCAAGTGTTCCCAAATATAAAAATCCACCAAAAATAAGCGGTAGTGAAAATACGGCAACATATTCAGGTGGTTTCCAAGAAGTTACAAAAGTAATTGCATCTACAAATACTGGCGTTGATGCGGAGATATATGCGGCTAATAGGGAGTAGAGTAATAATACGTAAAAAATCCAACTTACAATTTGACCCCAAAGCCCAAGTGTTTTATGCGCCATAGAGATCAAATTTGCTTCCCCTTTAAATTGCATATTCACATCTAAAAAGAAGTTAGCGGTAGCAAGCATCACCAAGTAACAAATCAAAAATACAAATAAAGAAGGCACAAAACCAATAAAGGCAGTAGATACTGGAAGTGCGAGCATTCCAGCCCCAATTGTGGTTCCAGATACAAGTAATATACCACCGAGGTAGTGACTAACTTTATTCATTGCATGCTCTTATGGTTTTGGAAAAATCGAAAGCCCAAAGGTTTGAGTAATTTGATAAAAGAAAATAAAGACCGCAAAAGAAAACACGCCAATTAGAAGAAGCTTTCCTCCAATTACTTGCGTATCCGATGTGAGCTTCTTATGGTATCTTCCAATCCATGCCATCAAAGCTGGAAACACTCCAAAAAGGATTACAGCGCAAATACCCCCAGCAAATCCAAGCGCTTGAAAAAATAAATTAGGGTTAATCACTGAAAAAACAAGAGGCGGCGCTAGCGCTATTATGCAAAGCATAATGGACTCTCTTTTTTTTCTTTTGATTTTAAGTCCATCACCAAGAAAGTGCACAACACTTAAAGACTGGGCTAAAAAAGATGTTAAAATAGCAAAAAAGGCAAGTACTTGAGCAAAACTACCAACTAAATTTGAACCCAAATAGTCTCTAATTGCTTGCGCAGCGTCAACATCTTGCATATAGCTTTCCATGATTCCATGAGGACCATTTACAGGAAGAACACCAATTGCAACAACTTCCCAAATAATGTAAATAAAAAGAGTGAGAAGTGAACCTCCCCAAATCGATTTCTTAACACGTTTCATGTCATTGTCAAGGTAGGTACACAAACACGGAATCATATTATGAAACCCAAAAGAAATCACAAGAATAGGAAGAGCAAAGAAGATATATTTCACCTGCGTATGTACTAAATTTACAGGCTTTATGAATTGAAGACCAAGAAGGACCAAAAAAGCAAACGCAAAGATTTTCACAAACATCAGTAATCGATTAAGATGATCAACTGGTTTTGTTCCTAGATAAACAAATCCTCCAAAAAGAAGTACAAAAAAGATACTCCCAACATAATCTGGCAAATTTATAGATAAAACATGTCCAAAAAAAGAAGATACATGATTACCACTTAAACTAGTATATGCCACAAGTAGCGCATAAAATAAAAAGAGGTACAAAATCCAACAGAGCACTTTTCCCCATTTACCCAGAGAATGCCCTACCATCGAAATTAAATTTACGGGCTTTCCAAACCAGCTATTGACCTCAACAAGCAAAAGGGCTGTTGTTGTCATAAATATCCATGCTAGAATAAACTTTAAAAAAGAAGGGATTAGTCCAGCTATTCCCGTCAGGATCGGAAGAGCAAGCATCCCAGCGCCAATGCAGCT
>JAJFMG010000092.1 GCA_021772295.1 Chlamydiota bacterium
CCAACCTGCTCTTTGAGAGCATTTTGATAATCAAGTAGGAATTGCTTTGTATTATTCTTTATGTGGTAAAGTTTGTCTAGATCACTATTATGACCAACTTTAAAAATATTCCCATCACGAAGAAGATGGGGTGGGTTTTCTACAAGCGCATTTGTAATAAGTTCTATAATCGGATCAAGATTTGGAAAGGAGTCATAGATGATTTTCAAAAGGGAGCTATCGACATTACTTAGTAATGTTTTAATAGGGCCTATGGGATTTAAAGAAGAAAGAAGCTGAGCAATGTCTTTTGGCGTAGCATATCCAGAAGAGACTCTTGCAATTAATCTTTCTACATCTCGAATCGTTGAAAGGTTTGTATGGATGTTTTGGAATAGGTCCTTTTTTTGGATTAGTTCTTCAACAGCATCTTGGCGAGATATGATTTTAGAGATATCTAAAAGAGGGTGAACAGTCCAATTATAAAGGAGCCTTCCACCCATCGGGGTACTTGTTTGGTCAAGTAATTGAATAAGTGTATTCGACTTGGTATTTCCAAAGGATAGAATTTGCAAATTTCGAAGGGTGTTTTGATCAATTGAGAGGTAATCCTTTTTTTCTTTGACTTGCGCTGATTTCACATGGTCAATGGGAAGAGATAGATCTTCTTCGATATAGCGAAGAAGGGTTCCACAGGCATTTACAGCTACATGGAGCTCTTTCATCCCAAAACCGTCGAGAGATTGAACCCTAAAATGCTTTATTAGAAACTCATAGGAAGTTCGATGATCAAAGAGCCAATCTTCTTTGATGTTAATACGAAAGGAGATTCTTTGCTTGAGATTCTCAATTGAAGATTTATTTTTTTCATAGCATTTTTTCGAAATCAATATCTCAGAAGGCGCACATTTAAATATCTCATCTTCTAGTTCAGAAAGGCTTGTATGCTCAATGCAATAGAGCTCTGAGGTGGAAAGATCGAGCAGGGCAGCAGCGTAGATGCTATTTATTTGTGTGATACAGATGAAGAAATTATTATTTTTCTGTAGCAGCGAATTTTCAGCAAAGGTTGTGCCTGGGGATACAATTCGAACGACATCTCGCTTCACAATGCCTTTTACCTTTTTTGGATCTTCGATTTGCTCAGCAAGAGCTACAATATATCCCTTTTTTGTCAGTTTATCTAAATAATTTTCACAGGTGTGGGCTGGTACACCAGCCATAGGAACATCTTGCCTTTTAGTAAGAGCTAAGTTGAGCTCTTTTGCTAGAATTGAAGCGTCTTCATAAAATGCCTCATAAAAATCTCCGAGACGAAAGAGGAGTAATGCATCTTTGGCTTTATTTTTACAGTCATGCCACTGCTTCATCATGGGGGATGTTTCTTTGACCATATTAAATTTACTTTCTCCAAAAAAGTAGTTTTTTTAGTAGTGTTTTTACACCACCTTGTTTTTGAACACTTCTTTGATTAAGTAAATCAAGGGCTTCTTTCGCTTCTTGAATTCCCTTTGAAATTTGCAAAATAACGCCATTACACCATCTCTGGGATTCTTCAATTTCTGTTTGCATAATTTCAAGGCGTTCTAGAATTTCCTTAGGAGATTTGGTCTCTTTTTGGAATGGAATACTTGTTTGAGACTTATAATTGTCAATCATTTGTCTTAGCTCAAAAATATCAATCAAAAGAGGAAGAAAAGTTTTTTTAAACTCTTCTCTCATTCCAGAAAGGGGGGATGAAGGGATGATTTTTTTGTTAGAACAATTGCTGCCCTTTTCCGTATTTATTTTGATGTTTTCGGAAAAAGGGGAGGTGTCTAACTTGGTATATACTTTTTTATGAAAAACAGTTTTTTCGTCTAGGCTAGCATTTTTTGTCATGATCTTATCCCTGTGTCATAGTCGCAATTACTCTATATAAGAAGTAGTGCTAAAATATCCTATTTTTTAGTTTTGATAAAGATTTTTCCGGCTGTATGCTTAGATTTTAAGATGGGCTTTTTTGGAAGATAGATCTTTGGATGTTAATTTGGAATGTTGTTACACTCCAGTTTAGAAGAGGCTTCCTTTATGAACATTTATTCCAAAAAAAGTTTAGATGAACTGAAAAACAGAATTGATCTAATTGAAGTAATTTCTCCCATTGTAGATTTAAAAAAAGTTGGCGCAAGTTATAAGGGGCTTTGCCCTTTTCATGATGAATCAACTCCCTCTTTTATTGTGAGAGTTGGAGACTCGCACTACCATTGCTTTGGATGCGGAGCTCATGGAGATGCAATTGCATTTTTAAGTGAGTATCAAAAATGGTCTTTTCAAGAAGCTGTGGAATCTCTCGCCGATAGATTTTCAATTACACTAGAACTAGAAGAAGGTTCGAATCTTACTGAACAAAAAAGCACATCGCACCTCAAAGAAGCTCTTGAGAAAATGGCAAAATGGTATCATTACTATTTGCTTCATTCGGATGAAGGGCATGAAGCTTTGAAATACCTATATGCTAGAGGAATTGACTTAGATTTTATTAGGCTTTTTTGTGTGGGCTATGCACCTAAATCTTTTGATTTAAATATTAGAGCGATGAAAGAACTTTCGATCAATATGGAGTCAGCAAAAGAGGTAGGCCTCTTGCAAACAAGTGGCATGAGACCTTTTTTCTCAGAAAGAGTAATGTTTCCAATTCAAGATAAAAGGGGACTTGTGATTGGCTACTCTGGAAGAAAAATAAGAGAAGAGAGTTTTGGTCCAAAGTACCTCAATACAAAAGAGACAATTCTATTTAAAAAAGCAAAAGTTTTATTTGGCTTGCATCACTCCCGAAAACGGATTGCCAAAGAGCAAAGAGTGCTCATTGTAGAAGGGCAAATCGATGCGCTTCGTCTCATCCAAGAAGGGTTTAATTTCACAGTCGCATCGCAGGGTACAGCATTTGGCGAGGATCAAGTAAGAGAGATTACACAACTTGGGGTTACTCAGGTCTATTTAGCTTTGGATGCAGATAAAGCTGGGCAGGATGCCTGTTTTAAAATTGGTAATATGTTTCAAAGAGAGGGAGTAGAAGTATTTGCACTGCCTCTTCCAAATGAAATGGATCCAGATGAATTGCTTCGTGAAATTGGGCCAGAGGAATTTGCAAAATTATTTTCCCCTGATTCACTTCGTGGAAATGACTACTTGCATTTTTTGGTTAAGTATTTTTCAAAGGGAATTGATATGAATTCTCCTTCAAAGAAAAACCATGTGATTCAAAATATTGCACTTGTAATTCGTAAATGGGATCATCCCTTAATGGTCCATGAAAGCCTTCGTAAACTTGCGCAAATTACTTCTGTTCCTGAAAAACTCATTGGCATCGAAAAAGATGCTGGCTCACCAAATATACACATTAAAAAAAATGGTAGTATATCTTCTTTAGCCATTGATCCAGATAGATTGCTCGAAATGGATTTACTGAGACTGCTCTTTTTAGTTCCCCAAGAGAAAAAAGAGCTTTCATATATTGTGCAAAAAAACTTGGCTCCCAAGGACTTTACTACTCCTATTTGCAAACGTTTTTTTATTCACTATTTCGAACTTTTTGAAGATGGGGTATTGCCAGAGCTTTTTTCTCTTTTATCTTCCCTAAACGATCCAGAAGAAAGGTTGTTTTTTTCTGAAATTATTCAGAAAAGGGTAAATGAAGAAAAAATAGAAGAGATTTTATTTGAAACAATTACAAAAATTACTCAGAGAAATTGGATGAATGAAAGAGAAGAAATTCGGCAAAAAATTCAAAGTGGAAGACTCTCTGAGGATGAAATTTTAATCTTAGCTAAAAAATTTGATGAGATAAAAAAAGCCCCACCAATACCTGATTTTTCTAAGGTTTGATCCATGGAATCTATCTACGTTTATTTTGACGAAACCTGCCCTTTTTGCAAGAGATGTGTTGCTTTTTTTATAAAAAGGGACTCGAGATCAATATTACAATTTCACTCCCTTTCTACCTTTACAGATAAAGAGTATGTCTCTATTGCAAAACAAAGAGGTAGTCTAATTTTGGTAATTAAAAAAGGGAAAAAAAAGGAGGTGTTGATCTATGGAAAGGCAGCGCTTCGAATTTTTCGTTACTTGAAAGCTCCCTGGAAGTGGATCTCACTTTTTTCATATCTACCTAAATTCTTAGTTGACCCTATTTACAAAGTAATTGCAAGAAATCGAGTGTGCAAAAAATGATTGTTCTTTGTGTATTTCTAGTTCTATTTCTTTCGATCGTTATAGCAACAATGGTTCTTGGAATCTCTCCCATGCCAACCTCTTTTTCAATGCAGAAAGAATTATTAAAGGTACTTCCGAAAACCATAGAGGGAGAAATTATTGATTTGGGATCAGGTTTTGGAAGCATGCTTTTTTTTCTAGCAAAAAAATACCCCACAGCAAAAATCATTGGCTATGAAAGATCGCCAGTTGCGTATTTGATTTCAAAGGTTTGGATCTTCATCTCTCGAAAAAAACATATTAAGGTTCATTTTCAAAGTATATATAGCGCTGATATATCTAGTGCAGCAATGGTTTTTTGCTATCTATTCCCAAATGCAATGGAAAAATTAGAGTCGAGGTTAAAAGCTGTTGTAAATGAAAGAGCTTTAATCGTATCGCATACATTCAGAATTCCAAATTGGAAGCCCTGCTTGCAAAGCGTTGCCTCAAATCTCTATCGAGATCTAATTTACCTCTATAAAAAAGAATTGCGCTAGTCTATTTCTTTTCTTGAATTTTACTAAAATCAAGGAGCTTAGAAAAAAGAGAGAAAACTTCTTGTAAAAGTGCAATTCTATTGGCTTTATGCGCTGCATTATCCGATAAAATTTGCACATGCTCAAATAGATCCGATAGTGGTTTTTGCAACTTAGAAAGGTGTGAAAAAGCTTCCACATAAGATTTTTCTTGCGTAGCCTTATCAACAAGAGGAGAGATCTCTAGTAAGATGTTATAAAGGTTTTTTTCCTGCTCCTTTACAAAGTTAGATTTTTGAATCGAAGCCTTTGCTTGATGCTGCAGCTGTCCTTTAGCTCTTTTATATACTTCAAATAGTTTGGAAAAAGCAGGACCCTTCCTAAACTCATTTAGAGCTTTTACTTTAAGATATTGATCGAAAGGATCGGAGCTTTTATCTGACATACTGGCATCTATTTCATCTTTTGCAAAGCCAAAGCTATGCAAAGCAACAGCGAGTCTTGTCTTCAGATATGGGAGCAGTTTTTCATTCGTTGCATTTGAGTACTTGGGAAAGTGTTTTCCAATACTTGTGAAAACATCGCTTAAATTTATCGAAAGTTTATTTTCGATTAGAATTCGGAGTATTCCAAGGGTTTGTCTTCGTATTGCAAAAGGATCAGAAGAAGAGGTCGGAATAAGGTTAATGCTAAAGTAGCCGACTAAGTTATGCAATTTGTCTGCGAGGCTTACAATGATTCCAGTAGGACTTGATGGTAAAATATCATTTTCAAACCGGGGGAGGTAATGCTCTTCAATTGCAATAGCTACATCCTTGTTTTCGCCTTCATGGAGCGCATAATATTTTCCAATTGTTCCCTGAAGATCAGGAAACTCTGCTACAAGTTCAGAGGCTAAATCAACTTTACAAAGTTCGGCGGCTCTTTTGACAATTGCGTCTGTTGATAAATGCAAAGCACTAGATAAAGACAAGGCGATCGAAGTAAGCTTTTTTTGCTTATCAAAGATACTTCCAAGCTCTTTTTGAAAAGTAACGGTTTTTAATTTTTCTAAGAATGTACTTAGGGGGACCTTGCAATCGGCCTCATAGAGGAATACGCCATCAGAAAGTCTGGCAGAGAGTACTTTTTCATTTCCTGATCTGATTGTGTCATTTGGTGTATTATCTGCTGTAATAATAAATTTGTTTAAGAGAGCGTGATTTCCATTCTCGGTTGGAAAATATTTCTGGTGCTCAACCATTTCAGATGTAAGTACTTCTTTTGGCGCTTTAAGAAAATTTTGATCAAAGGTTCCAATCATAAGCATTGGGTACTCTGAAAGGTAAAGAACCTGTTTTAAAACGGCATCTTTTTGTATCACATTAAAATGATTTTCTTTTTCAAGCTTATCTAGTTGAGATGTTATGGATTGTTTTCTTTCCTCAATATCAGCGATTACTTTGTTTTTTCTCAATAGATTGAGGTACTCTGTCGGATGCGCAATTGAAATCACTTCATCACTTAGCTGAAAATGGCCTCTTGTTTCTCTTCCAGATTCAATACGTGCAAAAGAGAAGGGGATCACTTCTTTTCCAAAAAGAGCAATAATAGATTGAATTGGCCTTGCATAGGATACATCGAGATCTGCCCAATGCATCTTTTTGGGGAAAGGAAGACTTTCAATGATGGAGGGTAAACTTTTTGCAAGGATTGCAAAAGTGGACTTGCCACTTACCTGCAAGTTTGCAAACAGATATTCTTTTTCTTTGATTATTTGAGTTGTAACCCCACTCACTTTTTTATCTTTGAGATCTTGGAGAGTGAAGGAGTCAATACCAAGTGATTTAATAAAACCTTGTCCTTGTTTAGATAGATTTCCGGAACTATCGAAACAAATATCTATTAAAGGACCCTTGCGCTCTATATTTTGATCGCAGGTGCCATGTGAAAGGCCTTTTGCGTATACGCTCAATCTTCTAGGAGTTCCAAAGGAGGTAATAGAATCAAAATCTAGGGATGATTCCCTGAGAAGTTTTTCGATAGCTTTTTCTAAGTTGTTTTTTGCATTCCAAATAAAGACTGCTGGAAGCTCTTCTGATCGTATTTCAAATAAGAAATCATCTGTTTTCTTTGGATCGAAATTAGAAGGAAATTCTTTTGCAGCTGATTTTTTCTGAGTAGATTTTATGGGGGCAAGAAGGGGAAATTTCATTTCTTCTCGGATGAGTAAGTACTCATCCGCGCACAACTTTGCAAGATTGCGAATTCGTGTGATGTATCCAGTTCGCTCCGTTGTAGAAAGAACTCCCCGAGCTTCTAACATATTAAAAGCATGAGACGCTTTCATAACAAAGTCATAGGCAGGGATTGGAAAATGAAGCTCTGCAATTGTCTTAGCTTCTTTTTCAAAATCATTGAAGTGGGCAAGCCACATCTTTGTAGATGCGTGATAGAAGTTATAATGACTCCATTCAACTTCATTTCTATGATAAATGTCTTTGTAGCTGAGGTGCTCAGAGTACATCATATCAAAGAAACTATCCTTGTTTTGAACGATCATGCACAGTCTTTCTAGCCCATAGGTGATTTCAACTGTGATGGGAGAAAGTTGTATTCCAGCTACTTGTTGGAAATAGGTGAACTGTGTGATTTCCATTCCATCAATCCAAACTTCCCAGCCAAGACCAGAAGCTCCCAAAGTGGGACTTTCCCAGTCATCGTGCACAAATCGGATATCATGCTTTTTTCGGTCGACGCCAATTAATTCTAAAGACTGCAAATACAAATTTTGAATATCTAAGGGAGATGGTTTTAAGATGACTTGTAATTGATGAAACAGTTGTAATCTGTTTGGATTCTCTCCAAACCTTGCATCCTGAGGTCTTCTAGAAGGCTCTACATATACGGTATTAAAGCTTTCAGGTCCAAGAGAGCGCAAAAATGTTGCTGGATTGAACGTTCCAGCTCCAACTTCTACATCATGACCTTGTGAGATAGCGCAACCTCGATCTGCCCAAAATTCGGTAAGAAGACTAATAACTTTTTGAAAGGTAATCATAATGGATCATTTACTGTTATAATTTGAATGTAATACTTTAATTCTTAATACTTTTTTCCGAAAGAAAAATCTCGAGAAGATCGTATTGAACGGAATGGGGGAGCTATGTAATTATAGACACCAATATTTACTAAGAGACTTAATTAAGTTTTAATATCAAAATGAAATATTTCTACGGATTAGAAAAAAAAGATCTTCTTGAGTGGTTAAAATCACGAAAATACCCTTCTTATAGAGCTACTCAGATTTTTGACTGGGTCTATGAAAAAGGAGTTGGGGATTTTCAAGAAATGACGACTCTTGGCAAATCGTTAAGAGATGAGTTGCAAGAGACATTTTCGTTGGCATCGCTTAAGCAGGAAAAAGAAATTGATTCTGATGACTTGGAAACGACTAAGTTTCTTTGGAAACTATCGGACAATACTTTTGTAGAATCTGTTTTGATCAGAGCTGGAGATAGAAGAACGCTTTGTATTTCATCCCAAGTTGGTTGTCCTGCCAGATGCGCCTTCTGCGCATCAGGGAAGGAAGGTCTTCTTCGAAATTTAGAAACTGCTGAGATTGTAGAGCAGGTCATGTGTGTCCAAAAATATTTGAGTTTTGCTGCAGAAAAAATTACAAATATTGTGTTTATGGGGATGGGTGAACCTCTCGAAAACTATGAGGCCGTGACTTCTACGATTCGAATCTTAATTGATCTAGTTGGCCTCTCGCAAAGAAAAATTACTGTTTCAACTGTAGGTGTGATTGAAGGTATTGAAAGACTTGAAAAAGAAGACTTTAAAGTAAGTCTTGTGCTTTCCCTGCATGCTGCAAATCAAAAGCTAAGAAAAAAAATTATCCCATATGCTCGAAAATATCTTCTAGAAGATATTCTTGTGGCGATAAAGAAGTATTCCAAAGAAACAAAAAGAGATGTTACTTATGAGTATATCTTAATCAAAGACATAAATGATTCTAAGCAAGATGCAATTGAGCTTGCAAAGCTCCTGAGAAAAGAGCAGTGCACGGTCAATTTAATCCCTTATAATCCAGTTCAAGGGCTAAATTTATCAAGACCGAGTAGTGATGTTATCGAAAGTTTTAGAGCAACTCTTGTAGGTCTTGGTATTCGTACCACATGGAGATATACCAAAGGTAAGGATATTGCGGCAGCTTGTGGACAACTTGCCCTTATAAAAGAGTAGAAAAAAAACTTTCTAAATTTTTGATGATCCTTTACTGTGAGGCCATACTTGTCACTTGTATGTCAAGTAACATCAGAATGTAGAAAACCAATGTAGGTTCATTTGTGAAATTACCTTTGATTTTAACTTTAAGCAGGCTATTTATTTGTCCTATTTTTCTTGTTCTATACCTATATCATAGAGCTCTTGGGATTGAGCCAACTCTATTGCCGTTTCTATTAATTGGTTTAGTAGTAGTCTCTGATCTGTCTGATTTTTTTGATGGATTTATCGCAAGAAAATGGAACATGGTAACAGATCTTGGTAAAATTTTAGACCCAATGGCGGATTCCGTTGCAAGAATTACAGTACTTATCACATTTACTCAAGGAGCTGTGCAGTTACCAGTCTTGTTGATTTTTGTATTTATTTATAGAGAGGCGATGATCAATACGCTTCGAATTATTTGTGGGTTACGCGGTATTGCTTTAGCTGCTAGAAAAAGCGGAAAGATAAAGACCATCATTCAGGGTATTGTCGTACTTGCCATATTAATACTTATGATTACCTATTCCTATGGTGCTTTATCTCTAACAGCTTTTAGAGATATTAGCTTTTATATGGTATTACTAGCCGCCATTTACACTATTTTTTCTGGGGTGGAATATTTGTATGCGAACAAATCTCTTCTACGTGATACATGGAATAAGAGCAAAATCTCATCTTGATTTTTGATAGAGCTGTAGATATTTGTTTGCTGAATTTTTCCAAGAAAAATCACTTTTCAATCCATTAAGTTGTAATTTTTTCCAGCTGTTTTTGTCAGATTCAAAGCAGCTGACTGCTTTTTGCAATGTTTTTAGAAAAACTTCTTTATCTGCTCTACTAAATAAAAAACCATTTTCCAAGGTTTTGATTGTATCTCGAAGCCCTCCAACGCTATGAGCAATGGGAATTGTGCCATATTTCATACTAATAAGTTGTGTGAGTCCACATGGTTCAAACAATGAAGGGATTAGCATGATATCAGAGGCAGCATACAATAAATGCGCTAACTCTTCATCAAATTCAAATTGAAAATGCACGGATGAGCTCTTATTTTCTAGGTGTTTTTTTAGTTTATAAAACTTCATTTTTAGGTTTGGATCAGGAGTAGATGCTAGAAGAAAGAACGAAGCGTTATTTTTTTGTGCAAATAGAGCTCCCTCTTTGATTAATTCAGGTCCCTTTTGTGTGACAAGTCGAGTAATACAAGAAATCAGCGGACGTTTTAATTCTAGATTTGGAAATTTTTTCTTTAGAGCATTTAAATTTTTCTCTTTGTCTTTTTTGATAGAAGAAGTTTTAGAAAAGACATGTGATAGAAAAGGATCCTTTTTTGGATTCCAATACTCACTGTCAATTCCATTTAATATTCCATGAAGTTTAGATTTATTTTTTCTTAGAATGACATCCAAGCCAAATCCATGAGCTTTGG
>JAJFMG010000093.1 GCA_021772295.1 Chlamydiota bacterium
AAAGCAAAAGAAGAAAAAAAGCATTACTACGTCGTGAATCCAGTCCATTGCTCTATGATTATTAAAAGCCCAGAAATGTTGGGAGAGTGGGTTTGTTTCAATAAATCGATTAAGAAAAAAGAAGATTTTTGCATCCAAATAGTCCCAGAGCATTCTTGTGAGGGGCAAATACCATGTGAGTAGCAAAAAAGTAGGGACAAGAAATCCAAAACTTAAAAGGGATAGATCCCATTTTTTTATATCATGATTGAGTTTATGTGTATTAGATAGCTTCATAAGATAACCTTTCGAAATCGGTTCCCAAAAACAAGTGCAACTAGGGCTATGGGGAGGATTAATACAAATGAAGGATTGCAAATACCGTGACTTGCTAAAATTGAAAGGGCGTCAATCAGAGTTAATGATACAATAAATCCACCAATAGCCAATGCAAAATAGAAAAAGGGAGCGAGATTCCTGGAAAAACGAACGCAAAATGGAATTATGCTAAAAAGTGAGAGTAAAGGGATAAGTAAACAAGCTACTTTTGCATAAATGGTGGTTTGAATATGAACTGGGTTATCTTTTGATGAAGGGGCTATAATATGTAGTTTCTTGTAGAGTGATGAAACAGACTGCATTTCTAAAGAAGTGTTTTCAATTTCTTGTTTTATCGGAAAAGAAATTGCTTTTTCTTTAATGGATGCGATTTTTTCAAATGTTCCAAGCTCATTTCTTTTCAGATGATCTCCGAAGTAACCAATTGGATTAGATTCTATATTTTCTACATGAGAAAAGTGATAGAGTTCATCACTCGAGAGAATATAAAACACATCGTAAAGAGATTCTGGAAACTCTTTTTTCTTTTGAAAAATGAGTTTTTTACCATCTTCTGACTCTAGTGAGAATATTTGAGAGTTACTTGCGATTTTCTTTTTATTTTTTTTCTTTGATGTGGATTCAAAATGAGTAATGAAAGTCTCAGCTTTTGGGCTCAAAATTTCAAAATTAAGAATTAAAAAACCTGTCAATAAAAAGCAAACTGCAAAGAAAGGAATGAGAATTTTTCTGATCGAGATGCCAGATGTAAGTAATGCAAAAAGCTCTAAGCTTTTATTAAGTGATAAAAGTGTTTTCAATGATGCCAGTAGAAATGAGAGTGAAATAAAAATCACAGCATGTTTAATGAAAATGCATTGGTAATAGGTGAGAAGAGATGTATACGAGACATGAGATATTTTGCTAAACGCTTGGAAATGGGTGCAATAATCAATAAGAACAAACAGAGTAAAAAAAGAAATCACAAAAAGCAGAAAGGAGCGCAATATTTCTTTATAGATCATTTTTTTCCAGATAGAGATCATTTATTCCATCCCTCGAATTATTTTCTGTTGCCTTTTCTTACATAAAAAATAAGCAAAGGGAATTGGAACTGTAAAAAGAAAGCATGAGATTTGTGGAGACTGCTCAAACGAATTTCCAAGAACATAACCAACAAGTATCAACATGCATAGAAGTCCTGCATAGATGGAGCTTTTCCCTTTTTTTCTTCTTCCAATTTGCAATCCAAATGAGATGCCAATAATCGTTGCGATAAATGTAGCAAAGGGGAAAAAAAGTCTTCGGATGATTTCTTGATAAGCGCGAAGAATTCGCTTCATTTTTTCGTTTTTCATAAGAGACAATTTCCCAATTAGTTCTCTTAAAAGTTGATCATCATATCCAATTTTCCAACTGTCTTTTAATAGAAGTGAGGTAAGGGAGTGTGCATTACATTCCATTGTTTTTTGATTTTCAATCATCATATCATCAAAGGCGTCATTGTTATTTGGAAAGGTAGAAATGTAGCTTAGATTGTTGCCTAGAAGGTTTGTGTCTTCGATTGAAAGTCTATCAGCTAACAGAACAAAGAGATTTCCTTTTTTTGAATCTTTTGCAGCAAATACAAAGTTTGATGCATGTTTGCCATCATCACTTAAATCCATATTTACGAAAGAATCCTTCAACCGTAAAAATTTAGATTTTTTGACAAGGAGCAGGGGGTTTTGTGATGTGACCTGATATAAAAGGTCTCTGGATGCAAGTTTGCAAATAGGTGTAAGCTCTGAAACAACATAAAAGTTACAAAGAGACAGAAGCGCTCCACCTAAATATAATGGAAACAGAAGTTTTTTAAGAGAAAATCCGCTCGAGCGCAATGCAGTTAACTCTTCAGAAACACTCATTTTTTGAAGTAGTAAAAAACTTGCAATTAGAGCAGAAATGATAATTGCAAACGGAAGAATATAGGGAATTTGATAAAGAGCAAAAAGAAGGGTGTTTTTTATATCAATACAAACCGATGCAAACTGCGCGATCTCTTTTAGTCTTACAGTAAGCAGGATTAAGATAAAAGAGGAGATACTCAGAAAAAATACTTGAAAATAGTGAAGTAGGAGATATCTCCAAATAGTGGGCATGCAGGTGCTCTTATGCTGTATTTATTCGATTCTTTGAATTCTAACTCGATTTGAAGAATTAATCCAATATCCAATATATCAGGCTTTTAGCATTCTCCTTAATATGATACGATAGCCTCTTTTATTTATTTGTATCATTAATAATGAAAGAAGTCCCAGTTCAACGAGTAAAAGAATTTATTGAAAAAAGTCTTCCATCAGATCTAAAAATCTTACTAGGATTTTCGGGTGGTGTGGATTCACTCGCTCTTTTTCATATTCTAATCACAATTCAAAAATGGATTCCATTTGAGCTTCATGTTGCCCACATTGATCATGGTTGGAGAAAAGAAAGTGCTGCTCAAGCTGTTCAGCTAAAGGAGTTTGTTAATAGTTATGGCATCTCATTTCACCTCCATACTTTGGATTCCGTTTCTATGGAAACCTCTAACTTGGAGGATAAATGTAGGCTTGCAAGACTACAATTTTTCGAAAGTATCTATCAAAAACAAAATTTAAATGCGCTTTTGTTAGCGCATCAGGCTGATGATCAAGCAGAGACATTTTTGAAAAGAATATTAGAGGGGAGTGGGCTTGCATTTCTACATGGACTAAAACCACATAGTAGACTATATGGTATGGAAGTCTATAGGCCGCTTCTTACCACTCATAAAAAAGATCTGTATGAATATATAAAAAGTCATCACTTAGATCATATTGAAGACGAAACGAATTTTGATACAAAATATCTAAGGGCTAAAATGAGAGTTAATATGTTTCCGTTGCTTGAAAAGCAATTTGGGAAAAATTTTTCTTCGAATTTATGTAAACTCAGCTCACAGCATTTAGAGTTATCTGATTATCTCGATCAGAAAACAAAAGATTTTGGTCAATACTGGCAAGTGCAAGAAAATGGATATATTTTTGATTATAAGCACTTAATGTCTTTTGAAAAGGTTGAACTTAGGCATTTTCTCAGTAAAAAAATCAAAGGTCTTGGAGCCGATATCTCAAGTAGCAGTATTGAAACACTGTTAACTCTTATGGAAGCACAGAAAGCTTCGAAAAGAGTTATATTTTCGGATTGGGAAGTCGTTGTTCACAAAACAAATCTTCAGTTTAGAAAAAAAAAGCACAAATTTGATGGTTGCTAGACATTTTGATTCAAAAGATTATTCTAGCTCTAAAACGTAAAAAGCGATATTCTTATATCTTTTTACGAAGCTATTTTCTCATTAGAAATAAGTGGTTTAAAGATAATATAAAGGTTGAGAATTTTTCATTCTAAAATTTTTTTAACAATTTTAGTTGAATTTTGATCAAGTTAATGCAATAAGAAGAATTAACTTACCTACTTTATTTAAAGTTAGTTTTGTCGGTATGTTTTTAATTTAAGTTAGAGCGATGTTGTATGAGTAATATGAATAATAAACCAAATGAACCTAAGAAAAGATTTCCTGGGGGCTTCTTTGTCTTCTTACTTGCTGCATTGCTTGTGATTTTGACAGTGCAAAATTTGACTCATGAGAAAAAAGGAAAAGTTTCCTTTTCTCATCAGCTGGAGCATTTAGTAAACTTGAATTTGATTCATAAAGATGCATCCAAAAAAGTTGCCTTAAATGATAATTTAGTGGCTTTTCATGGTAGGTTTAAGGATGAGCTTACAAATGAGTCTAAGTATCGTTATCGCTTTTTAGAGATTCTTAATGAGAATCATGAATTAAAAGAAGGACAAGAGCGCATTGCTCAAGATCTTACTAAATTGCAAAGTAGTATCAAGGAATCTGCTGTCAGATTCTTGCAGCTAAGTGGAACGGCTATTCCTAAAAGCGGTTACGTGGTTATAGGTTCTGCATATGACTCTGCAGAAAGAGAAAATGCAACAATTATTAGATCTGTGCCAACGACTGATACTCTCAATTTTCCTGAAGTAAAGCATTTATTTTCAGAAGCCTCTAAATCCCCAACCGTTGAAAATGTAAAATCAGTTGGATCAGAGCTTTCTTTACTTATTCAGAGCTTTCGCTCTTCAACGCTTGGTATCGGATCAGAAGCTATCAAAAAAGAACTAAAAAGTATTGATGAAAGCGTATCAAAATCTTTAGATCCAAATTCTACTTTAACACCAAGAGAAAGCTTAGCTTTGTATCAAAATGGAATATTTTCTCTTAATAAGGTTATACTAAGTTTGAATGACCCAGTTGAAGGGGTCAGACTTTCTCAACTTCGCTCAGTTCGAGATTATCTTGTTTCCTTAGAGCAATATAATAGCCTTTCAGAGACATTAGAGAAAAATGGATCCCAGCTAAGTAATGCTCGAAAAAATGTAGCTGATGTTACTTGGTTCTTTAATGACAAAGAGCTTTCAACAAGAGCTCTTGAGAAACAAAATTTTGAAGAATATAACAGATGGTTTGCTGGAACCAAGCTTGAATGGGAAAACTTCCCAAGCAATCAGGGGCTCTTTTTTAAAGCTCCCGATCAGCCAAGAAATACCGTTCTTGAAAAAACGTTTAAATCGCAACAACCATCACCTAATTACTTTAGCTACCTATTCACGATCCTACCTGTTGTGCTCGTAGTACTTCTTCTATATTTTGTCTTTTCAAAACAAATGAAGGGAATGGGATCTGGCGGCGCCATGAATTTTGGAAAGTCTCCAGCTAAGATGCTTAATAAGAGTTTAAATAAAATTACATTTAAAGACGTTGCAGGTGTAGAAGAGGCTAAAGAGGAGCTTGTTGAAATCGTAGATTTCTTAAAAGATCCATCTCGTTACACAGCCCTTGGTGCTAAAATTCCGAAAGGTGTGTTATGTATTGGGCCTCCAGGAACTGGAAAAACATTGATTGCAAAAGCTGTTGCTGGAGAGGCTGATAGACCTTTTTTCTCCATCTCAGGATCTGATTTTGTTGAAATGTTTGTAGGTGTTGGTGCAAGTAGAATTAGAGATTTATTTGCGCAAGCTAAGAAAAGCGCTCCATGCATTATTTTTATTGATGAGATTGACGCTGTTGGACGCCATAGAGGCGCTGGAATTGGTGGTGGTCACGATGAGCGAGAACAAACACTTAACCAATTACTTGTAGAAATGGATGGCTTTGAGACAAACGAAGGAGTTATCTTAATGGCTGCAACTAACCGTCCAGATGTTCTTGATAAAGCATTACTTCGACCAGGAAGGTTTGATAGAAGTGTTATTCTAGATTTACCTGATATTAAAGGTAGGCTGGAAATCCTCAAAGTGCATGCAAGAAAAATTAAACTAGATGGTAATGTCGATTTATCTGCTATTGCAAGAGCAACCCCTGGATCCTCCGGTGCAGATCTTATGAATATTCTCAATGAAGCAGCTCTGCTTGCTGCTCGTAGAGGTAGGTCAGCTGTAACTGGACAGGATGCTTTAGATGCTTGTGATAAAGTAATCTATGGGAAAGAACGAAGAAGTCTCCAGCTGGATGAAAAAGAAAAGCTGCATACAGCTTTTCATGAGTCAGGTCACGCAGTAGTTGGTCTTACTGTTGATCATAGCGATCCTGTTGAAAAAGTTACCATTATCCCTAGAGGTATGTCACTTGGAGCTACCTACTTTATTCCAGAGAAAAATAAAACAAGCTATTGGAAGAAAGAAATGACAGACAAGCTTGCAGTTCTTATGGGTGGTAGAATTGCTGAAGAGATCTTCATTAATGATTTCTCATCTGGCGCTCAAATGGATATCTCTCAAGCAACTAAACTTGCAAGAGCGATGATCTGTGAATGGGGTATGTCTAAAACTCTTGGAGCCGTTGCTTATAATGAGCAATCGACAGCGGGTCAGTATTTACAAAATTCGCCTCCTGAACGTCATTATTCAGAAGAAACCGCTAAGATAATTGATCAAGAAGTTAAAGAGCTTCTAGAGTCTGCAAATAAAAGAGCAGAAGAAATCATTATTGCAAATAAAGAAAAAGTCCAACTTATGACAGATATGCTCATGCAGTTTGAGACACTTGATAAAGAAGATGTTCTTGCAATAATGGATGGCAGTTGGGACACTCAGAAGAAAGAAGATCGTGTAAAAGATATTGAAGGCGCACATAGACAAGAGCCGCCTCCACCTCCGAAGTTAGAAGGGGATGTCAAGGATACGCCTCCAGATTTTAATCCCTCTCCACAAGGGACCTAAAAAAAGGCACCCAAATTTGGGTGCCTTTTTCAAAGAATGTTTTTTATGACACTTCTGGAAGTGAGGGATAGCTAATTTGTCCAATGCTATTATTTTTTGTTGGTATATCAAATATGCAGGAAACTTCTTTTGTATGGAGTAAGTGGTGGTGGGAAGATATCCCGGGTTTCTATTTAGTTCTAAAAGGTAAAGCTTTTTATATACCCATCACAACTGAAGAATTGGATTTTCATCAACATTGTTGGAAGGTGCTTCGATCTCGAATGGACGATTCTCGACTTCAAATGGATATCGTACTTGTTCCACCTTTTTTTAAAAAAAATATATTGCTCAAAGGCGTTGAAAGGAGTCTTTGTAACTGTCGTTGCTATTTTAAATTTATCTAAGGTGTAGTTTTATGATGAAAATTTAGATTCTATGTCTTCGTGCTTTCTGTAAAAGTTCTTGATAGCAGATGCGACTTGGAGCAAGAAAAATTTAAAGTATAAGGAGTATAAAAATAGTAAAAAAAAGGCACCTATGAGTTAGATGCCTCTTCAGAAATTGATTAGGAGTGAGGTTTGAATTCAGGAGGTGGTGTTACTAGGCGAATAGGTTTCGCTGCAACTTTCTCCTTAGGAGCTTCCTTTTTTGGAGGAGCGCTCTTTTCTTTGCGATCAGTTAAAACCTTGTGAGAAAGTTTTACCTGTCCTCTATC
>JAJFMG010000094.1 GCA_021772295.1 Chlamydiota bacterium
TTTGATTCTCCATCCAAGATTTTCTACACCATGAGCTAGATAATACGCCTCTATAGAAAATGTATCATCTTCATGCACAATCCCCTCATCAGAAATTGGATGCTCTATTATCTCTATTTGATTGTGATAGATCGTTCCAAACCGAAGCCTATCAAAATACTTCTTTCCAGAGGCTGGATAGTAGCAATGGATTGGATGTTTTATCTTATCGATATTGAGCCTCATAAGCATCGATCCAAGCCCCAAACAATGATCTCCATGGAAGTGGCTTACAAAAATGCGTGTTACGCAAGGAGGAGCTATTTCTGCAAAGATAAATTGCCTTTGCGTCCCCTCTCCTGGATCAAATAAAAGACCTTCTCCATTCCATCTTAGTAGATACCCTCCGTGATTGCGAAGTCTTGTGGGTTGTTGCGAAGAGCAACCAAGAATAATTAAATCTCGAGCGCTCACGTGACCTCTCTAGAAAAAATAGGAATCCTAGCGCAAAGAACGCCAATTAGCGCTCCTGATATATGCGCTGCATTCGCTATCGAAATAGGAAAGTCCGCAATTTTAAATCGAATAAGAATAAAGGACACGATTTGAAGAGCAAGCATAGCTAAGATAAATATCACCAAAAAGATAATCGTTCCCTTTTGAAGTGGATAGCCTTCCCAAGGAGCAATTTTTTGCCTCATCCATATAAATCCAGCAAGACCTGCTATCACACCTGAATAGCCCATAAATAAAAATCCACTCATCAAGTATTGGCATGTACTTGATACAATTGCAAAAAGGATCATCATAAAAATGTATCGCACTGCGCCGACTCTTTCTTCGACTTGTTTTCCAAGTAGAAAAAGCCATAGCATATTAAATAGAATATGCAGAAAACCACCGTGCAAAAGAGCTGGAGTATATACTCTCCAAATCTCTCCTTGCATGATCTTTTCAAAAAGAGGTTGCTCTAGAGCTGATTTATCATCTGGATAAGTGATGGCTACCTCATACAGCCCTCTCCAATAAGGGGCCTTTTCTAACACATCCAAAGCTTGTTTTTCTTTTTCACCTACTTTTCCAGAGTAGTTTATTCCCATATTATCTAATGATTTAAGTGCTTTCTGAAAACCTATTGGATAATCATAAAGCATGCTTGTTTCCATTTTAGACATACGAAAAAGCTTAACCGCAGCTGTATTTTCTTTAGATGTAGATACCTGATACAAATTGAATAAAAAGATAAAGCAGCAAAGTGCAATCATAAATTTGGTAATCGGATGAAATTGCAACTTTTTACTTGGAGCTTTTTCCATGTTAGGTGGCAACTCTTCTTTGGTATCTGGATATGAGTCCGATGGCTCTGCAGGTTTTGGCAAAGGCGCATCTACTTGAAATTTAGGATCAGTTGTGTGTGATTGAAACTCTCCAAAGAAGCTCTCTGCCTTTTCGAAATCATCTTCATTTTGAATCCAAATTGAAACAAGACCTTCTTCAGAACTTCTTTCTGAAAGGTTTTCAATTCCCTCATGCAATAAAAAATTATGAAATATAAACGCATCCTTAGCGTGTAACTGTCCAACTAAACGCATATACCCTTTATCTTTTCAATAATGTTTGATGTGGAAAGCCCATCTACCAAAGATACCACATGGACTTTTCCACCACCTTTTTTTACAACTTCTGATTCAATGCAATCTTCTCCATATTCTGATCCATTAACATGCACATCAGGCTCTATGATAGAAAGCATCTTTCTTGGATCATCTTCATCGAAAGAGATCACATAATCTACAAATGAGAGTGCGGCCATCATCTGGCACCGATCCTCAAGCGAAATGATGGGGCGAGTTTCACCTTTATACCTTTTAATGGATGCATCGGTATTGAGAAGAACAATCAAAACATCTGCTTGCAAAGATGCTTGATAGATGATTTCTAAATGACCTGCATGCAACAAATCAAAAGATCCATTTAACGTTGCAATACTTTTTTTAGAGGCTTTAATCTCCTGAACTTTATCCAATACGGTATCAGAGGATAATCTCTTTTTTTTATATGCCTCATTCCAATGCATCTTAAGATTTCCTTTGATTACTTTTAGGAAATGCTATTTTAAATACCTCATCAAAGTGATCTACAAAATGCACCTTAAGTCCCTTCTTCAAGTAATCTGGAAGCTCATCGTAATCCCTCTGATTCTCTATTGGAAAAATCAAAGTTTTTACTTTAGACCTTCTAGCAGCGATTAATTTTTCTTTAAGTCCACCAATTGGAAGAACCTTTCCAGTGAGTGTTAACTCTCCGGTCATTCCAAGGTCGGAAAGAACAGGCGTATCTAATAAAAGAGAGAGAAGCGCCGTAGTCATCGTAATCCCAGCTGATGGTCCATCTTTAGGTGTTGCACCTTCTGGTATATGGATATGAACTTCTGATTTTTGAAAAAATGCTTTTTTGGGTGCATATTTATCTGAAACGCTATGTAAAAAACTCCAAGCAATTTGCGCAGACTCTTTCATCACATCACCAGCTTGGCCAGTAAGCTTCATAGTCGTTTTTTCAGACGGGCTTTTAATCGCCTCTACATAAAGTGTTGCACCTCCAAGCGCTGTCCAGGCTAAGCCCATACAAACACCAACCGGTGTTTTTTCAAAGAAACGATCTGATGTAAAGGTCGGTTTTTTGAGATACTCATCCAAACTCTTTTTGGTAACTTTAGTAGGAACGCTCTTCTTTTTCTTTTTTCCTTCTTGTTCTTTAACAAGCTTCATAGCAACTTTTCGAAGAATTTTTTTTATGCTTTTTTCTAAACCTCTTACACCCGATTCACGAGCATAGCCTTCAATAATTCCACGAAGAGCGTCCACAGAAAATGTGACATCCTTAGCTTTAAGACCAGTTTTTGCTCTATTTCTCGGTACTAAATATTTTTTAGCAATCTGCACTTTTTCATCAGCGATATACCCTGAGAGGCGTAAAATATCCATTCTGTCTTTAAGCGCTGCGGGAATTGTTTCCAAAACATTCGCAGTGACAATAAATAGAATATTGGAAAGATCAAATCTCACATCTAAGTAATGATCTAAAAAATCATTATTTTGCTCTGGATCCAAAACCTCCAAAAGAGCTGAGGCGGGATCTCCCTGATAACTCATACCAATTTTATCCACCTCATCTAGCATGATAACGGGATTCATTGTCTGTGTGCTTTTAAGAGCCTGAATCAGTTTTCCTGGCATAGCGCCGACATAAGTTCTTCGGTGCCCTTTAATTTCAGCTTCATCTCTCATCCCTCCAACGGAAAATCGATAAAATTTACGATTAAGAGCGCGCGCAATACTTTTTCCAATACTTGTTTTTCCAACTCCAGGAGGTCCTACAAAACAAATGATGCTTCCCTTAACCCCGCCTGAGAGTTTTCCAACCCCAATAAATTCTAAAATTCTTTCTTTAATGTCTTTAAGGCCATAGTGATCTTCTTCTAAGACTTTTTCAGCATGAGCTAAATTCAAAGAATCTTTACTTGCTACGCCCCATGGTAAGATAGTAAGCCAATCTAAATAGTTACGACAAACAGAGTACTCTGCAGACTGAACCTCTAAAACGCTTAATTTATCAAGTTCTTCATTGATTACTTTTTGCGTGTCCTCTGGAATCAATTTTCCTTTTAGTCGCTCTTCAAATTTTTCAATATCACACGTTTTATCATCTTTTTCTAAACCGAGTTCTTTCTTGATAGTCTTAAGCTGCTCTCTTAAAAAAAATTCTCTTTGCGTCTTTGAAATTGTCGCTTCAATTTTTTGATTGATACTACTTTGTAACTTCGAAAGATCGAGTTCCTTTTTAAGAAGCATAAGCGTTTTTTCAATTCTTGTTTGGATGTCAAATGCAGATAGAACCTCCTGCAAGTCAGTTCTGCCAGCAGTGGTAAGCGCTACCGCAAAATCGGCAAGCTTGCCAGGCTCTGTAAAATCAGAGTGACCTAAAAATATCTGCAACTCTTCTTTAAAAAGAGGATTGAGCTTCAAAAGCTCTTTAATCGTGGTGATAATGCTTATTGAATATGCCTTAATAATTTTGGACTGCTTAGATAAAATAATGTCATCGTGATAATCAATATTTACACGAAGGTATTTGGACTTTTTAACCTCAGATGAGATTTTAATCCGTTTTTCCATATTAAGAACAACTTGGGCGCCCCCCTGTTCTATGGGAACAATTCGTAATATGCTTGCAACTACCCCAACATCGCAAAGATCATCCACTTTCATGTCATAGATATTGGTATCTTCTTCCTTTGTCAGGAACAGTCCAATCATTTTGTCTTTGGATTTGGCTATAATTTTAAGCACTTCATAAAAATGCCCAGGTTCGATGATAAGCGGCGCTGCCATTCCTGGAAAAAAGGGTCTTCTTGTTAATGGAAGCACAAAGAGTTGCTTCGGAAAGTTTGTATTTTTATGCCCTTCTTTCTTTCCTTTTCCCTTTTTCTTTAAGGTTTTAGAAAGATCAATTTCTGCTAAATCTTCTTCATTGAGCTCTATATCTTGTTCAGACTCGGGCGTTTCTTCAACTTCTTCCTCTATAAATTCTTCATTCTCCAGGTCGTCGTCTTTAGGGTCTTCAAACAAAACACTATCTCCAAATTTCGTAAATTATAAAGTATCATTTTCCCTTTTTCTACAGGAAATCAAGGTTAAACGCACTATGCTTGTGAAAAAAAACAAGTGAAATAAGCCAAGTTGTCGAGTTTACCAGTTAAAATTAATTTCTGCAAAGAATAGAAATCCCCTTTTTGCTACACTTAATAAGCAATTTAAACCCATGATTGTACATGAAAATTTTACTGATAGATACAACCTCAGAAAATAGCTTTATTTCTCTTCAAAAAAAGGAGGGCATACCCTCTGTAACTGTATTTCTGCCTGGTATGCGAGATCAATCCAAGCACCTACTCCCCCTTATTGAAAAACTACTCTTGCGAGAGAACACCACCATTTCTGATCTCGATTTAATTGCACTTGCCGTTGGTCCTGGATCATTTACTGGCATACGAATAGGCGCCATCACAGCAAAAGCATTTTCTTTTACGCATCAAATTCCTCTACTACCCATCTCTTCACTTTATACTCTCACTCCCGAAACGGAATGTAATTTCATCGCCCTTATTGATGCAAAATCACATGGCATTCATATGATCAGTGGAAAAAAAGACAGTTCAAAAATTCTATATTTAGACTCCCCCCAATTAATCTCCAAAGATATCCCCAACTCTTTACACACTTCTAAATGTAGCATTATTACCCGCAGTAAATCTCTACTAAACGATCCCTTGCTACATGCGAAACCTCCATCAACAAATCTTGATTCAGTCTTTCAATTTATTAGAAAACAAGAATTTCAAAAAAAATTTACCGATTATAAGAACCTTCCCTTACAGTATATCCACTCACCTGGATAGGATTTTTCTTGCGTAAGAAGATATACCCTTTGAAAAATATCCTTTCTCTTTGGTAAACTTGCTCGCAACACTACTAAAGTTCAAAACTAGGATGATAAGATCTATGCCAAGCGTAAAAGTTCGTACAGGTGAGCCAATTGATAAGGCTCTTCGCGCTCTCAAAAAGAAACTTGATAAAGAAGGGATTCTAAAGTCAGCAAAGGCTCATAGATTCTATGACAAGCCATCTATCAAGAGCAAAGCAAAATCTAAAGCTGCTCTTAAGTACAAAATCAAAAAAAGTCGTTAATCTCAATAAAGATTACCTCAAGACTTACCTAAATTTATTCTTTAGCAATCCAATCCTTGGGTTGCTAAATATTTTTATTTCGTGCTAAAATAGAGCTTAATAAAACTCAAAAAAGAAGACATTTCACATGACAGATTTTTATCAAATCCTCGGTGTATCCAAGCAAGCGACCAAAGAAGAATTAAAGAAAGCCTATCGCAAAAAAGCAATTCAATATCATCCGGATAAGAATCAAGGTAATGAAGAGGCTGCCAAGAAATTTAAAGAAATATCAGAAGCCTATGAAGTCTTAAATGACGACCAGAAAAAACAAATCTATGACCAGTATGGTAAAGAAGGCCTTAATGGTGGTATGGGTGGCCAAGGCTTTGGAGGTCAAGGATTCTCCTCTATGGAGGAAGCGCTTCGCACTTTTATGGGCGCATTTGGTGGTAGAGGCGGTGGATCCCCCGGATTC
>JAJFMG010000095.1 GCA_021772295.1 Chlamydiota bacterium
CGCTTTATTTGTGCAAAAAAGCGGTAGTGAAAGATTGCAAAAATTTGCAAGGCTTGATGTAAAAACTTTTGGAATGATGCTTGCATCCGTTTTTGATCGATCGATTGAGCACGGCATCAGCAAAAAATTTCATGAAGATGAACTGCCAGCACTTCCTGGTTTATATGCAGAAAGTATTGAGACACCACTTCAATTTTCTAAATCTACTCCTCAGATGCAGGTGTCCCTTGAGTATATCAAAGCGCCTTCGCCAAAAGTGCTTTTAAATCCCATGATTCAAATTGATTCGCAGATTGCAACTCTTGAATCTGTGCAGTTTTTTGAATGCATTCATCCAGGGGTGGTTTACGAGCAAGTCTATTATCGCTTTTCGCCAGAAATTACGATCAAGCATCTTAGGTCTCTTTTCCCACTTAGAGATGTCACTATTCCAGAGCCTCTTTTTGGAAGTTTTGTAGAGAATGCTATTCCTGAACTTTCCTCTTATGCTGAAGTTGCCAATCGAGAAGTTCTAGAGGAGTTTGTAACTCTTCCTTATACGGGGGATTTACATGCTATTTGTGAGCTTTCCTATTTGAACGCAGAGCTAGATGCTAAGCTGCATTTCAAATATGATGATAAGTTAGTTCCTGCATCTTTTCACCAATTGCAATTTGAGAATTTGGAAACATTCTTGTCTGAAGATGGTATTATGGCTCGAAACCTGGTGGAAGAAAAACAGATGGCGGAAGATCTTTTCCGCGATTTTGCATATGATGCAAAATCGGGTGTGTTTGTTTCCAAGTCTGAAAAGAAAATCATTGAATTTATGACGGATACGATTCCAAGAAACAAGCATAGAGCAACGTTTAATTGTCCGCAAAATTTGTTGGACCAATTCATTTATGATGAGTCTGAATTTACGCTTTCTCTTTCCGAAACAGATAGAATGGATGTGTATAAGATCGCAATTAAGATCAAAGGAGCATTAAAGGGAGTTACTATTGATAGGCTTTGGGACTGTATTGTCTCAAAGCGAAGATATCTAGAACTTGATATTGGAAATGATTTTTCAAAAAAGTCTACAAATAAAAGAATGCCTAAAATCTTAGTGTTAGACTTAGATAAACTAGGTTCTCTTGTTCAGATTTTTGATGAGCTTGGCATTGAAAAACTAGACGAGCATGTGCTAGAGCGCCCTATTTGGAGCATTGCAAATATCGATGGTTCATGTTTTGAAAATCTTCCTGTTACATTTACGATGACAAAGCGTCTTAAAGAAATCAGATCTCAGATGCTCGGTGAAAAAGTACTTGAGTTTACACCAGTCCCTAAAGAGGTAAAAGCAGAGCTTAGGCATTATCAAGAGGAAGGGGTAAATTGGCTTGAGCGCATTCGGGCTATGTTCTTAAATGGGATTCTAGCTGATGACATGGGACTTGGAAAAACTTTGCAAGCAATTGTTGCCGTAACTCAAATTTCATCAAAAGCGAAAAATCCATCACTAATTGTTTGTCCAACATCACTTCTTTACAATTGGAAGGAAGAATTTTCCAAATTTAACCCAGGCCTTAAGTTATTAATTGTTGATGGTATGCCTCATCAAAGAAAAAAAATGATTGGCAACGTAGCTAAATACGATGTTATTATCACATCGTACAGTCTATTGCAAAAGGATGTAGAGCATTATGAGAAATGCACCTTTACCTATTGCATTTTAGATGAAGCGCAGCATATTAAGAATAGAGGCACTCGCAATGCAAAATCTGTAAAACAACTCAAAGCAGAGCATAGACTCATTTTATCTGGTACTCCCATTGAAAACTCTCTCGATGAATTATGGTCCCTATTTGATTTTCTAATGCCAGGTTTTTTAAATTCTTATGATCGATTCTCTGAAAAATATATTCGATCAGTTGGAGATGAGCAACATGCAAATCTTTCCTATCTAAAGAAAAAAGTATCACCGTTTATTCTTCGGAGAATGAAAATTGATGTATTGAAAGATCTTCCTCCTGTATCTGAAATTACATACCATACTAAGTTACATGGTGAGCAGAGTGAGCTTTATAAATCTTACGCCGAATCCGCAAGAAATGAACTTGTAAAACTAGTTGAGAGAGATGGCTTTGATAGAGTTCAAATTCATGTTCTTGCAACTCTTACAAGGCTAAAACAGATTTGCTGTCACCCAGCGATTTTTGCAAAAGAAAATGCTGAGTCTGGTGACTCAGCAAAATATGACATGTTACTCGATCTTTTACAGACGCTTATTGATGGAAATCACAAGACCGTTATTTTCTCTCAATATACTAAAATGCTTCAGATCATGAAAAAAGATTTTGAAAAAATGGGAATACGTTTTTCATATCTTGATGGTTCAAGCAAGAATCGTTTAGAGATTGTAAATGAATTTAATGATGATCCGACGATCTCTGTTTTCTTAGTATCACTAAAGGCTGGTGGTACAGGACTTAATCTTGTGGGAGCAGACACTGTAATTCATTATGACATGTGGTGGAACCCGGCGGTGGAGAGTCAAGCAACAGATAGGGTATATAGACTTGGTCAAAAGCAATCCGTATCCGTTTACAAGCTCGTTACAAAAAATACAATCGAAGAAAAGATTGTAGATATGCAAAACAAAAAGAAAGGAATCGTAAAGAAGATTGTAAGTTGCGATGATGAAGCTATCACAAAACTTACATGGGAAGATGTATTAGAATTGTTGCAAACATAAAGAGAAATATTGAATGCTTCTGGTTTAAAATATCCATTTCCGATAACTCCTTTCTTGTTTATGCTAAAAAAGAAAATCGAACGTGCAAAAAAAGGCGCAGCTAATGAAAAAAGGACCCCAATCAACTGGACAAATCGTGCAAAAATTCAGTGCAGGATTCATTAACAAATTAGGAATGTTTTCTTCCTTTTTTTCTAGCGATATAGGAATCGATCTCGGAACTGCAAACACACTCGTTTATGTAAAAGGGAAGGGCGTTGTCTTAGCAGAGCCATCTGTTGTAGC
>JAJFMG010000096.1 GCA_021772295.1 Chlamydiota bacterium
TCGGGGTTCAAGATTTGATAGTAGTAGATGGCGCTGATGCAATTCTTATCGCTAAAAAAAGCGACGCAGAGCTTCTAAAAAAGCATCTTAAGTGTAGAGATGCCTAAATGACTCCCATTTAACTATTAAAACACATAACAAAAGGATGATGAAATTAAGGCGTAGTTTAAAAATAGCAGGTTTATATAAAGTGAACTTAGTTAGGAGAAGGCTCTTAATCGAAAAAAGAGCATATTATTGCTAGGGCCAAGTCAAACAGGTAAAACAAACTTTTATATTAACCTAGCAAGACCTGATACTAGGCAAGCCCAGTTTATTTTGACGGAATCTTCCGCAAGAAAATTAAGAAGAGACGAATCTGTTGCCAGGGCGTCTTGTTGTACTGCGTATGGATCCTTTACTAATCTGTGAGATGAAAACGCTTTACCCGAAGATTGAAGACTTATTACTATATGGTAGTTTGCCTCAAATTATTTTAGAAGGCTCAATAGAAATCGAGAAGAAGATCTTTTTCCTATGTTACAACGTACCTAGAAGAAATCTGATCTGAGGCACTTGCTAGAAATATCGGCGTATCAAATCCAATTATTAATGAGTATTATAAAATTCTTGTGGGTTGTTTATCTTGCGAAGAGTAGAAGAATCTATCTTGAATCTCAGTTGAGCGGAGCATCGAAACTTCGATGCAACAGACTTACCAAAAAGAGATAAAAACACATTGTGGGTATGAGCATGATGGCTCCGTCTGAAATTGAGATAAACAGATATGTTATGAGTCCAAGAGCAATAGCAATGTGGGTTTTCTGTAAACGTGATTTCTTAAGACAAATAGCAGTAAAGATTGGACCTATCATGGCAATTAGAAAGCATACAAGTCCAATAATTCCGAATTGATCAATAATAGATAGATAAACCATTTCTTCGATTTGAAAAAATGGTTTTGCCGGGAAATAGGTGAGGTTCGAGAAAATGTTTAATTGTTCAGCTCTTCCTCCTAAATTCTGATCCCATAAAAACGTTTGCTGAAAAGGAAAGTATTCTACTGTTAAAAAAGTAAGAAGAAGTAAAAAGATAAAAGTAAGAAAATGCTTTCTTTTTTCATCAGAGGAGAGTTTCATGGACGCTGCATAGAGTAACTCGGCAAAGAATAGACCTATCCATACCGTCCTAGATAAAGTAAAAATAAATGATGTTTTTACAATAGTTTTTTTAAGAGTGCTTTTTTCTACAAAGTTATAAAGGGGTAGAAATAAAAGAAGGCATATTCCATACAAATTACCATTGTTATATGTAGAGATTAGTTTGAAAAATCCACCCCTATCAATGCATTTTGCAGTTTCGAGTAAGCCGCTATCAGCGGCATTTATGGTAAGGTAGGGAATGGTAAAAAAATGATCAAAAAAAATGCGATACACAAAAAGGAATATACCAAAGGATGCAACAAAGAGCATTCCTCTTCTTAGAAAGGTAGATAGTTTTTCCATATCGATTTGATGGATTCTCTCTGAGAGTGAAATAAAAAAAGCAAGAGGTAGTAGAATCATCGATGTGGTAAAGGATAGTAGGGATCCAAGATCTCCATAGCCATAGAAAAGAAGGCTACTCAGAAAGAGCATCATAAAGGGAGTCATGCATGTAAATGCCATGATTTGTGAATGTGCAATCTTTTTTTTATAAGAAAAAAAGGAAATTAGAGAGGAAAGAGCTAGAAGGAGATATCCCCAAGTAATTGGAATATCATTTACCTTGATTCCACCTTTGGGAAATACGAACAAAAAGATAAAAAGAAGCGGAAATAAACAAGAAAACGTTGTTTTCTTTAGGGAGACTGTTGTCATTTATCCTTTTTGATGTGCTTACTCAAAAGTCCTGCAAGTTTCATCATATCTATGCTGTCACTATGCCCAAATACTTTGCTCAGTTTTGCATCCGGAATAATCATCCGCTTGTTTTTTTCATCTTGCAGGTTGTTTGCTTTGATATAATCCCAGACCTTTTTTGTGACATTTCCGCGAGAAAGTTCTTTTTCTTTTACAATGGCAATCAGTTCATCCGATAGTGGATAGGTAGGTTGTACTCTTGCAACTTTTTTCTTGGGGGTAGCTTTCTTTTTAGTCGTTTTAGAAGTCGCCTTTGCGGCTCCTTTCTTTGCAGCGCCTTTTCTTGGTTTTTTTATATAAGCAGTTTTGGGGTGGTCGATATATTTAGTTTCTAGCTGCTCTAGACTATTTGCAATTACGTCGCAATCAGGATAGTTAGTACAGCTAAAAAAGATCTTTCCAAATCGAGATCTTCTTTGAGTGATTTTTCCATCACAACCAATAGCTGGGCAATCTGGCATTTCATCAGGAGTTGGTTCACCCTTTTGTGGGATGTTAACTAGTCCCTTACAATCTGGATACTTGCTACATCCTAAAAAGGTTCCATACCTTCCAAAACGTATAACCATATTTGATTCACACTTGGGGCAATTTTGATCCCAATCAAAGTTTTCTGCGTAGTCTTCTTTTTTGAAGTTTAGCGCTTCAATGGGAACAGTGAATTTACACTCGGGATATTCTTTACATCCATAGAAGTATTTATCTGAAGACCAAACTTTTTGAAGGGTACTTCCACAACTTGGGCATTTGATATCAGTTGGAATTTTTGGTACGTGAGCTTCTTCTAAGGCCACCTCTACAATTGGTTCAAATTTACCCCAGAATTCTTGTAGAAATTCTTTCCAGTTTTTACGATTTTCTGCGATTTCATCCAACTCATCTTCCATATGGGCTGTAAAATCAATGTCCATAATGATTTTGAAATAATCTTCAAGCATTTGGGCTATAATTTTACCAAGTTCGGTAGGCTTGATGGTAAGTCGCTCTTTTGTCGTATATTCGCGACTTTGAATTTTATTCATAGTCGCAGCGTAGGTAGACGGTCTTCCAATCCCTCTTTTTTCCATCTCTTTTACAAGAGATGCTTCTGTAAATCTTGGGGGCGGTTTAGTAAAAGATTGATTAGAAATAATCTGAACTAAAGAGAGCTTTTCCCCAGCTTTTAATGGGGGCAAGAGAATCATATCGTTTGCCTTATTCTCTTCATCCTCTTTTTCTTCATAAACTGCTAAAAATCCTTTGAACTTGATCACAGATCCAGTAGCTCTGAGAATTTTATTTCCAGCTTCTACATCAGCAGTTACTGTATCATAAATGGCTGGCATCATTTGAGATGCTAAAAAACGTCTCCAAATAAGTTGATATAGCTTGAATTGGTCTAGGGAAAGCGTATTTCTTAAACTTTCAGGAGTATGACTTAAATTTGTTGGACGAATGGCTTCGTGAGCATCTTGCGCTGCTTTTTTGGAGGAATAAAAATTAGGTTTTGCTGGGATATAATTTTTCCCATATTCTTTTTCTAAATACTGTCTGGCAGTGGTAAGAGCTCCTGGTTCTACTCGAACAGAATCTGTTCTCATATACGTAATCAAACCCTCTGTTCCAACTCCCTCATAAAGCCCTTGGGCAGTTGCCATTGTTCGTGTAGCAGAAAAACCAAAATGCCTTGAGGCTTCTTGTTGCAACGTAGATGTTGTAAAGGGGG
>JAJFMG010000097.1 GCA_021772295.1 Chlamydiota bacterium
TGTCTACAGTTTTACTTATTGGATTTATTTTAGGGATGTATATCGAAATGAATACGCCTGGATTTGGAATATTTGGAGCAATCTCAGTTTGCTGTTTGGTGCTTCTTGCCATGTCTCATTTTTCCATTTATACAGTTTCAATTTTGGAGATTGTATTTATTTTAGTTGGAATTACTTTACTTGCCTTGGAGATCTTTGTGATACCAGGCTTTGGATTAATTGGTATTTTGGGAATTATTCTTTTAGTACTTGGGTTGTTTTTTCTCTCCCTTCCCAATATTGATGGAATGCTCAACATAGAAAAAATAAGTTTGATTAAAGGGATAATATTCGAGAGGGGAATCTATTTTGTGTGTGGCATTTTTCTTTCGCTTATTTGTATTTGGCTCTTTTATAAATACCTGGCCACTAAAATTCCATTTTTCAATCGCTTGATTTTAATGGGGGAGCAAGAAAAGGATCTTGGATTTTATAGTGGAATAAAAAAAGAACAGTTACCCCCAATCGACGCTAAAGGAGTATCCACCTCGCCACTTATTCCCTATGGAAAAATAGAAATAAATGGTACTGTATTTCATGGTAGATCCGAGGGTGTCTTTATTGAGAAAGACGCGCCTATTAAAGTAATAGATATTTCTGAAAATATAATTGTTGTTCGAAAGTTATTATGATTTTATCCATTCCACTTGCTCTTATTGGCTTTGTTCTTATTTATTTTGAGTTTTTCCTTCCAGGCGGATTAGTTGGTATCTTAGGGGGACTGCTTCTTATAGGGAGCGCATTTGTGTTTGCCATGGAATATGGCGGCGCAATGTGGACAATGCTTTATATATTTTCACTTATTGCGCTTCTTGTATTTACCATAAAATTTGCTCTTTTTCGAATTAAGCATACCAAAACAAAAAACACGCTGTATTCCAATCAGGATCAAGAAGGTTTTTTTGCATCTTCTTTCAATGAAGATCTAATTGGAAAAGAAGGGGTTGTAGCATCAAACTTAAATCCATCTGGTTCTATTTGGATAGAAGAAAAAAGATACCAAGCTGTATCTAATGGTCCTTTTATTGAGAAGGGTGAAAAAGTTAAGATTATCCGGGGGCAAGGCTCCTATTATGTCGTAAAAAAAATAAAAACGGAGTAGTACATGTATTTACTTGCAGAAACAGGAGTTGGCATTGGCTTTTCTGTCATCTTATTAATAGTTGCTATTGTAGCGCTCATTTTTCTAATTATCTTAGGTAAATTTATCAGTCTTTGGTTTCAGGCATTTGTATCTGGAACACCGATCTCGTTATTTAACATCGTGGGTATGAGTCTTAGAAAAATCCCACCAAAGGTCATTGTAAATGCTCGTATTAATTCGTTTAAGGCAGGTTTGAAGCAGATTACTGTTGCGGACTTAGAGACACATTTTTTAGCAGGCGGGAGAGTTCTCGAAGCTGTTCGAGCTATGATTGCAGCTGATAAAGCAAATATTAAGCTAGAATGGCGTCAAGCAACAGCAATCGATCTTGCTGGCCGGGATCTTTTACTTGCTGTACGGACATCAGTGAATCCACGAGTAATTGACTGTCCTACAGAGGATTCATCGCAGTATATTACAGCTGTTGCAAAAGATGGGATTCAACTTCTTTGTAGAGCTAGAGTTACCGTTCGAACTAACATCCAGCAACTTGTCGGTGGCGCTACTGAAGAGACTGTAATAGCGAGGGTTGGTGAGGGAATTGTAAATGCGATTGGTTCTACCAATACGCATGCAGAGGTTCTTGCAGCGCCGCAAATCATTACTCAACTTGTACTTGATAAAGGGCTCGAAGCTGGGACAGCTTTTGAGATTATGTCTATTGATATTCAGGATATAAAACCTGGAGAAAATATTGGAGCAAAACTTCGCGCTACAAGAGCCCAATCAGATATGCAGATAGCTCAAGCTAAAGCGGAAGAACGTAGAGCAATGGCGGTAGCTGCTGATCAAGAAAACTTGGCCAAAGTTACAGATATGAGAGCTAAGGTGATAGAAGCTGAAAGTTTAATTCCAAAAGCTATTGCTGATGCCTTTCAAAAGGGGAATCTTGGTGTATTTGATTATTATAAGCTTAATAATCTTAAAGCGGATACCAATATGAGAAAGTCTCTTGGATCAGATGAAGGTAACTCTAAAGAGTAATATATGGAACTAAGTCCTCTTGTATTTTTTATCATCATTATTGCGCTTTTTATTTTTCGAAATATTCTCGATCAAAAAAAAGCGCAAAAAAAACGGGAGGAGCTTGCTCGTCAGAAAAGGCAATTAAATCCAAGAGATGGGGGCGAATCTTTTCAATCAAGTAATGCTCAGCATTCGGAGTTTAAAAAAAAGAAGCTTCCCATTTTTACGATTGAAGAAAAAACTTCCCATCCTGAAGACCCGTTTTGTGTAAAAGAAGATAAAATGGTTTCGATGGTAAAAACGCAACCAATTCTTACTATGCCATCTGAAAAAGAACTTGAGTCTCTGCCTATTTCCAAGAGCTCTCCATTAAAAAAACTTTTTAACAGTAAAGAATCGAAGAGAAAGGCAATGATAATCTCTGAAGTTCTGAAAGCACCTTATATACCTAGGTAGTTTAATTAATATTGTTTCTTTTAGTTTGATTTAATTACTAATGTTTTTTTATCATCTCCCATTTAAACTATTAGGAAATTTTATGACAGGTATATTGGATTATCCAATTGTGCCATTTGCAAATTATGGGTTATTTGATAGAGAGTTATTTGCGCTCAGTGGTGAGAGCATAGATCAACGCTTTGAATTTCAAACAATAACTCAAAATGGTCGCTCACGAGATCAACTCATCGATCACAGAACTGAGCGTACATATGTAGATGATGATATTACAATAGTTACTATTAAAGAATTTATATTAGTTGGAGCAATTCCTGCATATATGCTTGCAAATCTAACATATCAGGTTGCCAAGACCATCATACACTTTGGATTTAATAGCTCCTGTGTTGCCTTATCATTTATGTCATGTTCCGGTGAAAAGAGAAGTATTTGGGCATCTGTTACGCATCTTATTGATGAAGGAAAAAATGATCTCTATGAGATTGTTAAATTCCCAATTTATGCTTTAGCACTAGAGCTTACTGCTTTGAAGGGAGCTGTAGAGTCTACCCTTATTGATGGGAAAAAGGCATTAGAGGCAAAAGTGATTTTCGCAGACATTGAAGCAAACTTGCACAATAATGCCCGTCATACAAGAGGTATAAGGTATTTTTTGAATGGAGTTATTGAATATCATGAAATCGAAACTACCTATCTAGCGCCTTGCTTTCAGCCTTATAGAAATCGAATACAGCCGCTTCTTGTTGCACCAATCGAAGCCTCAGTTCCAAATAGTATTGGTGAAGCTACATTTAAAGGGCTTATCTGAAACTTGTTGTTTGTAATAAGTAATTTAGTCTTTGTGTTTTTTATATTAAGTAGATATTATTTTCCCAAAAAATGAAGGTTGTTATGGTAAGCTATTTAGATTCAACATTATCTTATTTTGGAGAGTTTGGAGCTCTAAATACAGATCTTTTTGCACAACCAGATGAGGACATTAACAAAAGGCTTGAATTTGTAAAAGTTCAAATTAAGTATCCAAATGGATCTTACCTAATGGATAGAAACGCAAATTCTAATAATACTTCTTTGAAAAGAGATTTTTTAGTCGATCATCGAACAG
>JAJFMG010000098.1 GCA_021772295.1 Chlamydiota bacterium
GAAGATGCGATAAAGCCAGGATCATCCATTTTGATTCATGATGATTTATTGGCGACTGGAGGAACAGCAGCGGCAGCGGCAGCAATAGCTAAAAAGCAAGGAGCAGACATTGCAGGCTTCTCCTTTTTGGTAATTTTAGATTTCCTAAATGGAAAGGATAAATTGCAGGAGTATAGCAATAATATAAATGGATTAGTAAGCTACTAGAGGATGGATTTTAGTTATACAGAAAATCAAAAAATGATTGCAGACATGGTGAGAGACTTTGCTGCAAAACACATCAAACCTGATTTGATGAAATGGGATGAGTCTCAAGAGTTTCCAGTTCATATTTTTAAAGAACTTGGTGAATTGGGCTTAATGGGAGTGCTAGTGCCAGAAGAATATGGAGGTTCGGGGTTTGGTTATCATGAATACATAACTGTTATAACAGAAGTTGCTAAGGTATGTGGTTCAATTGGATTGTCTCTCGCTGCACACAACTCTTTATGTACAGGGCATATTTTGACTTTTGGTAATGAAGAACAAAAAAGAAAATACCTGCCGAAATTAGCTACTGCGGAGCATATTGGAGCCTGGGGGCTAACAGAACATAATACTGGCTCTGATGCAGGAGGTATGAATACAACAGCTAAGCAAGATGGAGATTATTGGGTGCTTAATGGTGCTAAGAATTTTATTACTCATGCAATTTCAGGTGATATAGCGGTTGTAGTTGCTAGGACAGGAGAAAAGGGAGACTCTCATGGAATGACAGCCTTCATTATAGAAAAAGGAACAGTGGGATTCTCTTCAGGAAAAAAAGAAGATAAATTAGGAATGAGAGCTTCGGAAACAGCGGAGCTTATTTTTAGTAATTGTAGGGTGCATAAAGATCAAATTCTTGGTGAAGTAGGAGAAGGTTTTTCTCAGGCAATGAAAGTGTTGGATGGGGGAAGAATTTCAATCGCAGCACTTTCTTTAGGCATTGCAAAAGGTGCTTATGAAGCTTCCAGAAAATATGCAAAGGAAAGAGAACAATTTGGTCAGCCCATTTCAAACTTTCAAGCAATTAGTTTTAAGTTGTCTGATATGGCAACAGATATTGAGGCAGCAGAGCTACTCACGCATCAGGCGGCCGATATGAAGAATAAGGGAAAAAATATGACCAAAGAATCTGCCTTTGCGAAATATATGGCTTCAGAAGTAGCAGTGAGAGTATCAAATGATGCTGTTCAGATTTTTGGGGGATATGGCTATACCAAAGAATTTCCGGTTGAGAAGTTTTACAGAGATTCCAAACTATGTACCATTGGAGAAGGAACTTCTGAAATTCAAAAATTAGTGATAGCAAGAGAGATTCTAAAATAGTTTTAAAAGAGTAGAGTAGATTAAGAATAATTTTCTACTTTTGCACTCCAATAAAAACACGACCCATGTTAATTGTACCTGTAAAAGAAGGCGAAAATATAGAAAGAGCGCTAAAGAAGTTTAAGAAGAAGTTCGAAAGAACTGGAACTGTTAAAGAATTAAGAAATCGTCAACATTTCACTAAACCTTCTGTTGAGCGTAGAGAAGAGATAAAAAAAGCCATCTATATAGAACAACTTCAGAGAGAAGAAGAAGCTTAAGCTTTTTTACAATAATATAGTTTACCACTTTTGTGATATTGCCTAACTTGCAATAGAAACAAAAGTGGTTTTTTTATGCCCATAGATCAATTTCTAATTCATCTTGAGAGAGAGAGAAGGTATTCTCAACATACAATTACTGCTTATAGAAATGATTTATTGCAGTTGCAAGATTTTTTGAATGATGAATATGAAGAGAGAGTTGTTTCTGCTAATTCTCAAATGTTACGCTCTTGGTTAGTTCAAATGATAGAAAATGGGATAACTAGCAAATCAGTAAATCGTAAAATTTCTTCGGCTAAATCTTTTTATAATTATTTATTGAGGCAAGGGGAAATAAAAGTTTCTCCAACTTTAAAGTTGATTTCACCAAAAACTCAAAAACCATTGCCCGCATTTGTTAAAGTATCCGAAATGGAAAATTTATTAGATGATTTTCATTTCGAGAATGATTTTTTTGGGAAAAGAGATTCTATTATTATTGAGATACTATATTCCTGCGGAATAAGATTAAGCGAGTTAATAGGAATAAAAGATACCGATATTGATTTTTTTAAAGAAACTTTAAAAGTTTTAGGTAAACGGAATAAAGAACGCATTGTGCCATTGCATAAGAAAGTCATTCTTCAAATTAGGGAATATCAGGAACTAAAAAATAAGTTATTCAATGAACCTGTTTTGCTGTTGACTGACAAAGGGAAAAAGCTGTATCCAAAATTTGTTTACAGAAAAGTTAATTACTACCTTAGTCAGGTAACAACTTCAAAGAAAAAGAGCCCTCATGTGCTGCGGCACACCTTTGCGACACATATGTTGAACAATGGAGCAGATCTAAATACAATCAAAGAGATTTTAGGTCATGCCAATCTTTCAGCCACAGAAGTTTATACACACAATTCGATAGAGAAGTTAAAAAACGTATATAACCAAGCTCACCCAAGAGCATAAATTAGAAGAAGATGAATGTAAAATTGAATGTAAGATCTACTAATTTCGATGCTGACGATAAACTAATTGACTTTATTCAAGAAAAAGTTAATAAGCTAGCACATTTTTTTGACCGCATTATAGAGGCAGATGTATACCTAAAAGTGGACAATAATCATGAGTTGGAAAATAAGACCGCAGAAATTCGATTATATATACCCGGCCATGACTTATTTGCGAAAAAAACAGCTAAAAATTTTGAGGCTGCAGCCGATGAGGTAACAGAGGCATTGCGTAGACAAGCAAAAAAGCGCAAAGAAAAAGTGCGAGGAGTCTAGTAATTTAGGGACAATGGAGCATTTTCTAAAGTAGTGAAGAAATGCTCTGAAAAAAATACTAGGAAATATTTCAAGATAAAGGATTCTTTTCTAAATTTGCAGACCTTTTTCGAGGCTATTTTTTAATGGTCGTGAAGAAGGTTTGTTACATTTTGCCGATGTAGCTCAGTTGG
>JAJFMG010000099.1 GCA_021772295.1 Chlamydiota bacterium
TCTAGATGGGCACATTATTTTATCCTCTGATTTAGCAAGAAAGTATCATTATCCAGCAATCGATTTACTCTCCTCGGTGAGTCGAATCATTACATCTATTGTAGATAAAGAGCACATCTTACTTATTGGTAAAATCAGAGAAGTTCTTGCCAACTACAAGAAAAATGAACTTCTCATACGTATTGGTGAATATAAACCAGGTTCAGATAAAGCCGCTGACTTTGCAATTAAATATGTAGACAAAGTTAACAATTTCTTAAAACAAGGCGTTAATGAAAAATGCTCCTTCGATGAGACTCTAAAAAAACTTAAGTCCCTTTTTACATAAGAGGACTATGTGACAAATAAATACCCACTTAAAGACCTTGTTCTTATTAAAGAAAAACGCCTCAATGAAGCGGAAAGACATTTAAAAGAATGTAAGCTTGCTTTAGAAAAAGAAGAAAAGGTGTTAAAGGATTTAGAAGAGGATCGAGATAAAACCAAACTTGAAAAACAAGTAAAACTTGATCAGTTTCGAGAGAAGCTAGACGAGGGAACAACATCTGATAAAATTCAAGTGATGAAGCAATACCTCAAAATGATTGAGGATGAGCTAAAGAAAAGAAATAAAAAAGTTGAACTTCAAAAAAAGAAAGTCGTAGAAAAAGAAAAACTTGTTGAAAAAGCCAGAAAAGATCGTTTGCAAAAGCAAAACGATTTAGAAAAAATGCATCTCCATCACAAAGAATGGAAAGCAGAAGCTTTAAAAGAAGAAAAGCAAGTGGAATCAACAGAATCTGATGAGATGGGATCTGTAAGACACCATCTCAAAAAAAGGAAGCCTAAGTAGGTAAAATGCCATGGCAGAAGCAGATAGCGTAAAAGGTTATACAGGTCCAATCAACCCTAAGGAACCTGAAAAAGAGCGTGTTGCCCACCCCGATGAGTTCAAAAAAATCTTAAAAGTAGATGAATCTGAAGAGTCACAAAAAAGACGACAAAGACAACTTAAAAAAGAAGAGTCGGAAGGAGATGATGAAGACATATCCACCCAGCCACCTCCACCAAGTGTAGAAAGCACTTTTTCTGAACATATGTCTGACAAAAAAAAGTTAGATGGTCTCTACGATACGCAAGCGCCATCAACACAAGGCCCCACAAAAGCTCCAACCTCGGCTCCCCTCTTACCCAGCATGGATGAGACGCCTCCGTCTGAAGATGTCGACATTAACGAAGAGTCTAGTTACGTGCCCCCCGAAACAGCAAGCCCACTTCCCCAGTCGCCATCGATGCAAGAAGAAGCTTCTACACCCCAAGAAGAAAATGTCCCCTCCCCCGCAAACGCGCAGCCGCAAAAGCCTTCTACAAGCTCTCCACAAACAGCGCAACCCCAACAACCCCCTTCAAAAGCAAAAAAAGTCACCGACACATCCCTTCTAAAAGATCAACCTTTAAAAGGAGCATTAAAAAAGAAAACAACGACTACCAAAAAAGCTCTCACAAAAAATAAATCCACAACAAAGACTTCCTCAACTCAAACCTCCAAATCACCTGATACAGATAAAGTAGAGCCTGAAAAATCTCAGACTGTAAATACTAATAATACTACACAAACAACAACTCCAAAAGAGGATGCAACGCAAAAAAAAGACAACTCTAATCAAACCGCAACATCTACCTCGGCACTTATGCAAGATGTTCCCCAATCCACTCAAATAGAACCAACTCTTGCAGCTCCTCCCACAAATCTTCCAAGCTATACCCAACTCTCTACTCCTGTATATGAGCTTTTTGAGAAAATGGTTGGTCATATTACGATCGTAAATGAAAAAGGCATAGACTCTAAAACAGAGGTGACACTCAGCATGAGTGGCTCTGTTTTTGATCACAGTAAGATCATTTTGGATAAAAAAGGATCTAGTTTCAATATCCAATTCCAAGGCTCTGATAAAGCCAACAAACTCTTTGGAAAAAACATCCAAGATTTAGAGCGTTGTCTACAAGAGAATCAACCCAATTTTAGCTATAACGTCTTAAAACCCGTTCTTTTGCCAAGTCTTCGTGCAACACGAAAGAAAAAAGCCACCCCGAAAGCCGCTACTAAAGTTAGAAAAAAACCGTAAATCCCTCAGCTGATAAATTCGCTCGCCCTCTCAACTCCAAAGTACATGAAATATTAAAATAAATAATTACACTATTTACAAAAAAAACAATTGTTGGCGTTAAATAGAAATGTCACCTTTTTAGTTTTTTAGAAATGTCCCTTTTTTCTTCAAAAGAAAACAATTCAGACATTTTTTAATAGTTATTATTACATAAATTTCTTTACTTTTCTATACTCATCTCCGACCAGACTTGAATAGATTAGCAAAGGCCTCTCATCCTTTGCTATGACTCCACAGTCAAATCAGTCTTTTGACTGATTTGACTGTGCTAGAGGATTCGTACATAAGATTTAGATTTACTACGCTTCCATGGGTGATTTCGAGATGGTTTCCATTCGCTCTTTTTTATTTGAGATACTTCTTCGTTAAGTAACTTGGAAAATACTTCATTTCCCTGAAATTCTTGCTTATGAAATAATTTATATCTCAGTTTTGAGCCCTTGTACTCTATTCTTATATCTCCATTTTGGCTTTCTAATACTTCAACAGTTGCCTTATGAAGAGCATATGAAGGCCTTTCTGTCTTAATTTGATAGAGATTATTCTTATATTGTAGAATCAAATTCTTGGATAATTTCCTAGTTTCTTTTAAGGTGAAAATTCGATGTAAATCGAAGCCTTTTATTGGTCTGTGCGTGTTGGTGGGGTTTTTAGCTTTTATTGAAAAGCGTTTATTGTAATCTTCTATGAAGCTCGGTAGGAAACGGTTTGCTTCTTCAATGGAAGAAATATTGTTTAGTCTCAATTCTTTTACTAAACGATCTTGCAAGGTTTTATTTGCGCTTTCAACACGCCCTTTTGCTTGAGGTGTATTTGCACAAATCAAGTTGATTCCAAGCTCTTTTAAAGCCCTTCCATACTGTGAAAAGCTGTCCCTTTTCTGAATGTTTTGTTTGTTTACTCGAAACACTCCATGTTTATCTGTATATAGAGCAATTGGCCTTCCATGCTTAAGCAAATACTCCTCAGTCGCTCTCATGTAATCGAATGTATTTTCAGATCGCACAAACCTTAAATGCACTTGGCTTGTGGCATCATCAATAAAAACTAGCAATGTACATCTAGGCCCCCTTTCCTCAAACCACTTATGATCTGAGCCATCGAGTTGAACTAATTCTCCCTGACAGGGCCTTCGTTCTCTTAGTTGGTAAACACGTTTCTTTCGAGCTCTTTTGGGTAGCCATATCCCATCTTCAACCATAATATTTCTAATTGTGGTAAGAGATATTTGAATAGAGTGTTTTTCTATAAGTTTTTCATGAGCCAGGGTTGGTCCAAAATCACGATATTTATCACAAATAATCTCACTTATTCTGCATTTTAGCTCTCTTGGAATCTTTCTATTGCTAGAAAGGCCTCTTTTCTTCGAAATGAGGCCTTTATGTCCGTCTAAGCGAAAGCTTAGACATAACCTTTTTACCTGTCTGATACTTAGATTCAAGGACATAGCTGCTTCAGATTGAGTAAGACGCTTGTCTATAACCTTCTCAATAATCCTTAATCTATCTAACTCTTTGTTACTCATAGTTATACACCCCTTCATAGATCCTCCTTTACTGTAAGCTCAACTCTAGCTCTAACAGAAAAGGGGACATTATTACTTAATTTAAAGGGGACATTT
>JAJFMG010000100.1 GCA_021772295.1 Chlamydiota bacterium
TAATAATGAAAATGAAAACAATCGCAAAGTGTCATCAGGATTTTTTTTGCAGAATTTGTAAAAATGGGAAGATTAAAATGAGGTGACCAATAGATGTCACACTCTGGTATTTCTTTCTGCAGTAATAACAGTTCCTTTGCGGAGTAAATAGGAGTATTTGTCTCTACAAACTTTGCATTTGATGAAAATGGAAAAGAGACACCTTTTCTGACAAGGATTGTCCAATCTATATTTTCATTAAGGAGAAAGGGTAGGAGATTAAATAGATAGGATCCAATACCGGTCGGCCCGAGTAGCCTTCCATCCAAACAGATTTTTTTCATAGACATTAGAATCTGATAGACTTCTTTTTTTGTCATGAAAAAAGAGTGTTTTGATTAAATCGCAATTTTCGATGAAATGTAAAAAAATTGTAGGATGTTTTATTTCATATGGAATTGTAATGAAATTTGCTAATTTATTAGAGGCTATGGAAGCCTATAATCTTGATTGTGGATATATTCTTACTGGAAATGAGTCTGAGGAAATAGAAATTGGAAATTTTCAAGTTAAGGTTTTTTCGATATGGAAGTGGCTACTTGATCTCACATAGTAAATAAGGATACGGATGAAAAAAGCATTAATTACAGGAATTACAGGGCAAGATGGGTCTTACTTAGCAGAATTGTTGCTAGAAAAAGGCTATTTTGTTCACGGAATTATCAGGCGTAGTTCTACTTTGCAATATCCTAGACTGCAGGAAATTTTGCAAAGCTCTTTATCTACACGACTACAATTACATAGCGGAGACTTAACAGATAGTATTTCTCTTCGAGAAATATTATCAACCGTGATGCCTGATGAAATCTATAATTTGGGCGCTATGAGTCATGTTAAAGAATCCTTTGCAATGCCAGAGACTACTATGGATATTAATGGTATGGGAACCCTTAGGTTGCTCGAAGGGATAAAAAACATTTGTCCCGGCGCTAAGTTTTACCAAGCATCAACCTCTGAGCTCTATGGCAAAGTAAAAGAGTCTCCTCAAACAGAGAAGACTCCATTCTATCCAAGATCTCCTTATGCAACCTCTAAACTATTTGCTTATTGGAGCGTATGTAATTATCGAGAAGGATATAACATGTATGCTTGTAATGGAATATTGTTTAATCATGAGAGTCCAAGAAGAGGTGAAAATTTTGTAACCCGAAAAATTACCCTTGGCATTGCAAAAATCAAATATGGTATGCAAGAGGAGATACTACTTGGTAACTTAGATGCAAAAAGAGATTGGGGATATGCTAAAGACTTTGTAGAAGGGATGTGGCTGATGCTGCAACAACAAAGACCTGAAGATTTTGTATTAGCTACAGGAAAAGTTGCAACCGTGAGAGAGTTTGCAACACTTGGATTTCAAACTGCCGGTATTCACATTATTTGGGATGGAGTTGGTAAAGAAGAAGTAGGAATAGATTCCCAAACTGGCAGAGTAAGAGTTCGAATTTCAGAAAAGTTTTTTAGACCACTTGATGTGGATACACTTTGTGGTGATGCATCAAAAGCTAAAGAAAAGCTTTTATGGATGCCAAAAACCTCACTTTCTGAACTTGTCGCAAAAATGGTAGAATCTGATTTGCAGCTAATTCAATCTAGTAAGCTATTGAGTGTAAGGCGTTAAAGCCGAAGATTTTCGTTTGGAAGTGCTCAAGGATGTTATGATTGATCTAAAGTGTATGTACAAACGAACCTTAGAAACTCACATCAAGTACTTAGCAACCAAGTGTCCGGTAGTCACATTACTTGGACTAAGACAATCTGGTAAAACCACTTTAGTGCGGCTTGCCTTTCCAAAGAAGCCATATGTTAATATGGAGGATGCTGATATATAATCCAGAAAATTGTATCGAGAGTATCTCCTAATAAGGAAAAAGCTATAACACAACTATGTAACTAAAACTTTAGGTGTCTTTTTAAGCTGCTTTTTTCGAAAATGGGTTTGTATTTATCTAAGAAGGTTCAACTTATGTTTAAAAAAACACTACTAATTACTTGTCTTTTTATGGGAGGTCTTATGGCGCAAAAAAATGTACTGGTTTTTGCAGGATCACTTCGAACTGGTTCGTGGAATAAGATACTAGCCGGGGAAGTGGTAAACGTTGTGAAAGAGTCAGGATCTTCTTGTGTTTATGTTGATTTGAAAGACTATCCGATGCCGATCTATGATGGAGATTTAGAGCAAAGAGAAAAACTGCCAGAAAATGCAAAAAAGTTAAAGGCTCTAATGCACTCTTCAGATGTAGTTGTTATCGTATCACCTGAATATAACGCCTCAATCCCAGCAGCTCTAAAAAACACGATTGATTGGATATCTAGGACGGAAGAAGGCGGTGGTTCTAAAGAATCCTTTGCTGGGAAAGTATTTGCAATTATGAGTACATCTCCTGGAAAAATGGGTGGAAGAAGAGGACTTGTTCATCTTAGAGCGATTCTGACAAATCTTGATGGAAACGTAATAGAGCAAACAGTTTCTGTTCCATTTGCAATGGATGCTTTTGATGATAATGGGAATCTTGTTGATATGGATGCCAAAGAAAGGGTAAAAGAAGAAATTATTTTGGCATTGCAGACAAACAAATCGTAGCAAAAAGTAGCGTCTATCTCTCAAATTGAATATGGTGTAAACGGATAGGAGAATGAGAATGAGAACGGCTTTAGTACATGATTGGCTTGCAACCTATGCGGGGTCTGAGAAAGTACTTACTTCTATTTTAGAAATGTATCCATCTCCGATTTTTTCTTTATTTCATAAAGAAAAAAGCATGATAGGAACTCCTTTGCAAAATGCCGATATTACTTCTTCATTTTTACAAAAGATGCCTAAAATTTTCTCTAAGTTTAAGTACTATTTACCTCTATTTCCTCTTGCAATGGAAAGCTTTGATTTAAGTGAATACGATGTCATTATTTCATCTTCTCATTGCGTTGCAAAGGGGTCTTTGACCCATGCTCACCAAACACATATTTGCTATTGCCATACTCCTATGCGATATATTTGGGATTTGCATTTTGAGTATTTAAAGTATGCCAATTTGCATAGAGGCTTTAAAGGCTTGTTAGCAAGACACTACATGCATAAACTTCGCAATTGGGATGTGGGTAGCTCACTTCGTGTGGATCATTTTGTTGCAAATTCTAAATGCGTTGCTAAACGGATTAAGAAAATCTATAGAAGAGATGCTAAAGTTATTTATCCACCTGTTGATACGCAGTTTTTTACATTGAATAAAAATCCGAGAGAAGATTTTTATGTTGCAGGCGGAAGACTTGTTCCTTACAAAAAAATCTGCGTTTGTATTGAAGCTTTTAATCAAATGCCAGACAAAAAACTAGTTATTATTGGTGATGGACCCGAGAGAAAAAAACTGATGAAAATGGCCAAGAGTAATATCACTTTTTTAGGTTATCAAAACAATGAAGTTCTAAGAGATCATTTGCAAAGAGCCAAAGGATACCTATTCATTGCGCATGAGGATTTTGGAATCCAAGCAGTCGAAGCGCAATCTACTGGATGTCCTGTCTTAGCATTTGCAAAGGGGGGAGCTCTTGAAACTGTTGTTGAAAATGAGACTGGAATGTTTGTATTTGATCAGACAGGCTTAGCACTTCGAGATACCATCATAAAGTTTGAACAAAATTACGATCGCTTCGATAGCAGAAAAATTTCTGCGCATGCAAAGTCATTTTCAAAAGAGAGGTTCCAAAAAGAGTTCAAAGCCTTTATTGAGGAAAAGTGCTCATGAAAATCATATTACTTGCAGGTGGTTTTGGTAAAAGGCTTTGGCCCTTATCTGTCAAAGAGTCTCCAAAGCAACTTCTCTCTAATTTACTTGATGCTTCGCAAGAAAAAAAGAAACTCTCTTTTTTATATGAAACGCTCCTTAGATTCGAAGACCGAATAAAGGATCTGTTTATTTCAACCACTAAGAATCTTGAGAAAAAAATTAGAGACCATTTAATAAACACGCCCTTCGCAGATGTTCCACTCATTGTTGAGCCTTCCTCAAATAATACTGCAATGGCTACTGTATTTTGCATTAAAACCCTTTTAGAGCGCTTTGGTTGTTCTAAAATAGATGACTGTATGCTTTGTCCAACAGATCATTATATAGAAGATAATAACGCGTTTACAAAAGCAATCTCGCAAGCAAGATGTTTATTGGACGAAGATAAAATTGTTTCGATAGGAGCTAAAGCAGATTCTCCTGAAACCTGTTATGGGTACCTGAAAGCAAATCAACAAGAGGATGGGCATTACAATGTTGATCGCTTTATTGAAAAACCCACTTTGGAAAAAGCAAAGAAGTTTCTAGAAGAAGGAAATTACTTTTGGAATACCGGCGCTTGTATTTTTAAAATAGAAACCATGCTAAATGCATATGCAAATCATATGCCAAAGATATATGAGTGGATGCAACTCCCTTGGAATAGCGCTATAGAGATGTTTTCCCAAATGGAAAACATCTCACTTGATCATGCTATCTTAGAAAAAGTTAAGAATATGGGAATGATACTTCTTAACTCTTCATGGTGTGATATTGGATCGT